>JAEZAD010000292.1 GCA_023430565.1 Verrucomicrobiota bacterium | reverse complement strand
TCATCCCATTCACGACCGACGCCCACGAATCGATCGACGTCACCACGTCCACCCCCTCCGCCCTCGTCACTCACTCGCGCACCCAGTTCGCCGCCTTCGCCGACACCGACGGCCACCTCATCCTCGCGAAACGTCCCCTCGGTGCCGACACGTGGGAAACCCGCCGCACCGAACACCGCGGCGACACCGCCGACGCCCTCACCGCCCTCTCCCTCGCCGTCGACGCCGCCGGTCACCTCCACGTCGCCTGGCAGTTTCTGGATCGCCCCTTCCACTACGCCCGCGCCACCACCCCGCTCTCGCTCGATCTCGCCACCCCCGCCCCACTCGGCGGCCAACACGCCACGCACCTCACCCATCCGCAACTCCACACCCTGTCCGACGGCGACCTGCTTCTCCTCTATCGCGACGCCAACGCTCCCCACGGCGCCGTCGGCCTGAAACGCTACAACACCGCCGCCCAGAGTTGGTCCACCCTTCAACTTAACCTCATCGAGGGCGACGCCGACCGTCGCCCCGACGCCATCCTCGACGTCGACTACACCGGCCAGTTGCACCTCGCCTGGACCTGGCTCAACCCCTCCGACGCAACCGCCCACGACATCGCCTACGCCCGCTCCACCGACGGCGGCGTCACCTGGACTCGCAGCGACGGCACGCTCCTCGAGCTGCCGCTCACGTCATCGAATTCTGAATACGCCGCGCGCCTCCCCGCCGACGCCGGTTTGCGGAGCCCCCTGTCGATCGACTCCGACCGCGAGGGCCTTCCTTACCTCTGCAGCGCCTGGTCGCCCACCGCCGGCGCCGCCCCGCAATTCCAAATTCTCGTCCACGACCGCACCGCCTGGCGCCTCCTCCCCGGCCCCACCACCCCGCGCCCGCCCGCCTCGCGCGCCGCACTGCTCGTCGACACCACATGGAATTTTCCCGCCCTTCATTTGATCTACCGCGACTCCGCCGATGGCGATCGCCTCATGCTCGCCTCGCGACCCGGCCGCGGCCCCGACCACGCCGATTGGAGCCAACGCCCCTTGCTCAACCGCATTCCCGCCGGCTGGGAACCGTCGTTCGATCCCATCCTCTGGCGCCGCCTCGTTCAGGCTCATCTCTTCCTCCCGCGCCCCGCCGCCTCGCCCGAATCCGGCCAACCGTCCGCCACCGCCAGCCTGATCTGGGCGCCCATGACCGCCCGCATGCGCGCGTCCTCCGCGCACACCAACGTCACCGCCACTGCGCCCGCCGCCGACCTCGACCGTCCGCTCGACGCCTCTGCCATCCTCACGCTCGCGCAAAAAGCCGCCGACTGGCAGTGGGCCCATTTCCCGCCTCCCGAACATTATCATCCCCGCGGCTGGGAAATCGCGCCTTTCTATATCGGCGTCCTCGCGCTCGACCGCGTTTCGCCCGACCGCCGCAACCGCGACCGCATGCTACAACAAGCCGAAACCCTCGACTGGCAGCCGCACGAAAAAATCTACCACGCCGACGACCACTGCGTCATCCAGGCTTACCTCGAACTCCACGCGCACTTCGGCGAACCGCGCATGATCGCTCCGTCGCAGCAACGCTTCGATTACATCCTCGCCCATCCCACGCCCGCCCGCTTCGACTGGGGCACGCCGCACAGCACCGATCATTGGTCCTGGTGCGACGCGCTTTTCATGGCGCCCGTCGCCTGGCTCCAACTCTGGAAAACCACCGGCGACGCCCGCTACCTCGATTTCATGAACCGCAACTGGTGGCTCGCCACCGACCGGCTCTACCTCCCCGACACCGGCCTCTACCTGCGCGACGAAGGCTACTTCGACCTCCGCGAGCCCAACGGCCGCACCATCCATTGGTCGCGCGGCAACGGCTGGGTCTACGCCGGTCTCGCCCGCGTGCTCGATCTTTTTCCCGAAGATCACCCCGACCGCCCGCGCTATGTTCAACTCTTCCGCGACATGACGCGCGCCGTCCTCGCCTCCCAACAATCCGACGGCCTCTGGCGCGTCGGTCTCCTCGGTCCGGATACACACACCGTGCGCGAGACGAGCGGCAGCGCCTTCTACGCCTTCGGCCTCGCCTGGGGTCTGAACCGCGGCCTGCTCGATCGCTCCGAGGTCGAACCCGCCGCCCGCCGCGCCTGGAACGCCCTCGCCCACTCCGTCACGCCCGACGGCAAACTCGAGCACGTGCAACCCGTCGGCGCCGCCCCCGAAGGTTTCCCTCCGACCCACACCGAAATCTTCGCCGTCGGCGCCCTCCTCCTCGCCGCCAGCGAAATGCTTCCGCTCGCCAAGTAAGCCGTCGTTCGGCCCTCGCCACCCGAGCATTCAACGTCGCCACGCAGCCCCGCCCCCCGACTCGGCGGGGTAAGCGCGTGGACTCCTTCGTCGCCGCCCATATTTGCCGTCGCCGCTCCCGCCTTTGACACGCCACCGCCTCCGCTCGCACTCTCGCCGCGCCTTCTTCGAAGCGCGCCGATGCACGAACTGAAACCCCACCACTACCTCCAACAACTCCAGCCCCTCCGCATCCCCGCCGGCTGGACCATCGGTTGGAATACCTTTCACGCCATCCCCATCCCCGCCGACGGCTTCTCCGGTTCGTCGCTCCTCTACCTCCTCCGCCACGACCGCCGCCTCGTCATCGACGTCGAATGGCGCCCGGAATTCGATCCCAACGGCCACTACAACTACTACGTCCAGCGCCAGCCTCTCCGCACCGATGAGCCGGTCGACAACGACGACGAAATCCTCGCCTCCGCCCAGTCGCGCTCACGCGAAGACGTCGTTGCCTGGCTCGACACCTGGCTCGCTCGCAGCCTCGTCGAAGCGCCTCCATCCGATGCCGAACCCACCGCACTCGAACGACTCCACCCACTGCATCTCTCGTCCGGCTGGACCATCCACCGCAACGCCATCACCGCCCAACCTCCTTCGCCCTCCACCCCCCCGCCGACCGAATCCCTGCTCCTCTTCCGCGCCATCGCCGACCAGCGCCGCTTCCGCCTCGATGTCCTTCGCCAGGCCGAAACCGATGGCAACGTCAGCTACCTGATCGAGCTGCTCTACGCCCCATACCACCGCACCGAACGCGGCCGCCGCCGCGAAGACGTCCCGCTCACCTTCGATGGCGAGGTTCGCGTCATGCACCGCTTCGTCACCACCGCCTACGACGAGTTGGTCCGCTACCTCGAAGCCTGGCTCTGGCGCGCCGCCGGCTGGGCCGTCGAGGGCCACTGACGCCCCCGCTGGCCTCACTCCCATGAACGACGCTCACCCCGACGCCAAATCCGCCTACACGCCCGAAGCTCGCGAAAAAATCAAACGCACCGTCGCCGCCCGCGGTCTCGCCGGCCTCGCCAACGACACCAAGTGGAACAAGCTCCTCGCCGCGATGCGCGAGCGCGCGGACTGGCGCCCCAGCTTTCGTTGGAAATGCGTCGACGGCTCGCCCTCCGGCTGGGACGTCGAATGGTTCTGCCATCTCCCGTTCCCGCTCATTTCCGTCGAATGGATGGACATCGGCTTCCTCCAGGAAATCCATGAACACCGCCTGACCGCGCCGGCGCTCATCGACCACTCGCCGTGGATCGAAGCCATCCTCCAGCAAGCCCGCTTCGACTACCGCAAGGGCCGCGACACCTTCCGCCTCTTCGGCTACGCGCCCCGCAACACCGAGCTGTTCGACGAATGACGCACCCGGCCACCACGACCCCGCACTGCGATCGCTGCGGCCAGCCTGACGCCCACGAGTTCGATCGCACGTGGCTGTGCGTCGATTGCTACCAGCAGGGCGCCTCCTCCTGCGCCGGCGGCCCCTGCGACGACGAACCGGAGACCGCGCCCGTCCCCGCACCTCCCGACACCTTTCGCGTGAATCCAAACTGTTGCTACAGCGCGTGCCCCCGCTGCTCCTCGCTGCGCCGCCTCCGCGACTTTCAATCCCGTTTCCCCAACGACTGGTCCACTCGCCTGCGCGGCCTCCCCCGCATCGTCACCCTCGCGCAACAGGTCCGCTAGATCGAGCACCCTGACCAAACGAATGAGCGGAGATTTCTCCGTGCCTCCGTGCCTCTGTGGCGCATCAGAATAGCCACCGCTGGTTCGAAACGCCCTAG
>JAEZAD010000209.1 GCA_023430565.1 Verrucomicrobiota bacterium | reverse complement strand
GCATGAAGGTCGCGTTCATCAGCGGGACGAGCATTGTGAACTCCACGTTGTTTTCGGCGTGGGACGTGAAGACGGTCGCGACGCCTTATGGCGAGGTGACGTATAAGACGAAGGGGGACTTCGCGCTGATCAACCGTCACGGGTATGCGTTTCCGTTGCCGCCGCACTCGATCAATTATCGGGCGAACATCCGCGCGCTCGCGGATCTGGGTTATCAGGACATCGTGTCGTTGAACTCGGTGGGGTCGCTGAAGAAGGACCTGCCGCCGGGAACGTTCGTATCGTGCAGCGACTACGTGTGCATCCAGCAGGGACCGATGACGTTTTTCGACAACGAGCTGAAGGGCGGGGCGCCGGGGATTGCGAATAATCTGATTCCGCGGCTGAGGGAGAAGCTGGCGCCGGAGTTCACGATTCATCCGGGCAAGGTGTATGTGCAGTTTCGCGGGCCGCGGTTCGAGACGAAGGCGGAGATCCGGATCGTGAAGGACTGGGGCGATGTCGTCGGAATGACGGCGGCGCATGAGGCGGATTTGTGCACGGAAGTTGGGCTGCGGTATAATAGCCTCGCGCTGATCGATAATTATGCGAACGGGCTGGAGGGGACGGAGATCGATTTCGCGAAGTTCAAGGATCTCGTGAGGGACAACCAGGCGAAGGTGAACCGGCTGTTTGAGCGGATGCTGGAGATTCTGGGGTGAGATCGGAACCGCGAATGGACGCGAATTCACGCGAAGGAGTGGACAGATTTTTGAACCACGGATGAACACGGATGGACACGGATCGAGGCGGGGTTGGAATCGGTGTTTATCGGTGTTTATCCGTGGTTGGATTTTGGTTGGGCTGATTGCGGTGGGTGTGCGGGCGGAGTCGGCTTGGGCGGGGGTGTTGGCGGAGGAGGGAAAAGAGAACCGGGTGGCGATCGTGAGCGGGGGTTACGAGGCGCTGGCGTTGCGGGTGCATTTGATTCGGGCGGCGCAGGTGTCGGTCGACGTGCAGACCTTTATCTGGGCGAACGACGAGTGCGGGCGGTTGGTGATGTGGGAGTTGATCGAGGCGGCGCGACGGGGGGTGAAGGTGCGGATCATCGCGGATCATTTGTTTTCGGATCAGGACCCGGAGACGGCGGCGTTTCTGGCGACGGTGCATCCGAATCTGGAGATCCGGCATTACCGTCCGACCCTGCGGCGAATCAGACCGACGCTGGCGCACACGGTCGTGGCGGGCGCGCGGTCGTTTCACGGGATCAACCAGCGGATGCACAACAAGGTGATGCTGTTCGATGGAGCGGTGCTGATCACGGGCGGGCGCAATATCGACAATGGTTACTACGAGCATGCGACCCTGCTGAATTTTCGCGATCGCGACGTGGTGGCGGCGGGGCCGGTGGCCCGGGCGGCGGCGGAGTCGTTTGAGACGTATTGGGATTTCAAGCACGTGGCGCCGAGTCGCGAGTTGGGGGACGTGGCGGCCGTGATCGCGCGGGGCGGGTTTCGGCGGTTTGAGACGAAGGCGGACTGGGACTTCGGCGGATTTTTCGGGACGCTGGACGAGGAGGCGGCGAGGGCGGGCGGACGGTTTGCGGCGAAATTGCGGCCGGTGGCGCGGGCGGAGTTTCTGGCGGACGAGCCGGGGAAGAAGCGTGGGTGGATTTTCGGCCAGGGGGCGCGGATCACGCGGGAGCTGACGAAAACGATCCAGAACGCGCGGGAGCGGATCGTGATTCAGACGCCGTATCTGGTGTTGAGCAACCGGGCGCGAGAGTTGTTTCGCGAGGTGCAGCGCGAGAATCCGGGGCTGCGGATCGAGGTTT
Source organism: Verrucomicrobiota bacterium (assembly GCA_023430565.1). Classification (GTDB taxonomy): domain Bacteria; phylum Verrucomicrobiota; class Verrucomicrobiia; order Opitutales; family Opitutaceae; genus Opitutus. The sequence continues at coordinate 15,908 of JAEZAD010000209.1, read as the reverse complement.
CGACGAACAGCTTCGCGGCGACGGACAACATCATGGCGTATTCCGCGAACTACCGTTTGCGGAATCGCTATGTGCAGGACCTCGGGTTGCGCGTTTACGAGTTCAAACCGGAGCCGGCGACGATGGCGGAGCTGTTTCCGCGGCGGGCGGAGATGGTGGAGCGCGCGCGGCCGCTGGTCGCGGCGGGGCGGCAGGCGCGGCTGCCGTTTTTGTGCGTGCACGCGAAATCGATGACGATCGATGGGCGGGTGGCGTTTGTGGGGTCGTTCAATTTGGATCCGCGTTCTGAAAATCTGAATACGGAGGTGGGGTTGCTGGTGGAGGACGAGGCGTTCGCGCGGGAGCTGGAGGCGGAGATCGAGCGCGACATGCGGCCGGAGAACAGCTGGGCGATTGCGCGGCGAAAGCTGCCGCTGAAGCTGGAGACGGTGAACGGGCTGGTGGGCGGAGTGTTGTCGCTCAGTCCGCTGGATGTGTGGCCGATTCAGAACACGAGCAGCTTCGAACTGCGAGCGGGGGCGGAGCCGGTGCCGATGGACGATCCGCGCTTTTACGAGCGGTATGAGGAGGTCGGGGCGTTTCCGGGGACGGAGGGGTTGTTCACGACGAAGGAGATTTTGACGCGGATCTACAAGGCGGTGGGGCCGGGATTGACGCCGATTTTGTGACACGAAACGGCGGTCATAGGCCGCCCGCACAGTTGTTTTCCGACAGCGGGTGTGTTCTGGTGGGCGGCACTATGAACTCTGTCGGCATCATCGGTCTCGGTATCATTGGCGAAGTGTGGGCGACGAATTATGCGGCCGCGGGGAAGCTGGTGGGGACGTGGAACCGGACGCCGAAACCGGACGTTCCCGGTTGGAAAGCGACGCCGGAGGAAGTCGCGGAGGCGGCGGACGCGATTCAGATCGTGGTGGCGGATCCGGCGGCGGTGGAGGCGGTGTTGACGCGGATTCTGCCGAAGCTCGGGCCGGGGAAAGTCGTGGTGCAATCGAGCACGATCGATGCGGCGAGCAGCGCGAAGTTTGAAGAGAAGGTGGTGGCGCGCGGGGCGCGTTATCTGGCGGCGCCGTTCACGGGCAGCAAGCCGGCGGCGGAGCAGAAGCTGACGGTGTTTTATCTGGGCGGAGATCGCGGGCTGATCGCGGAGGCCGAGCCGCTGCTGGCGTTGATTTCGGCGAAGCGGTTTGTGATCGGGACGAACGAGCAGGCGTGTGCGTTCAAGCTGGCGATGAATTTGAACATCGCGGCGCAGATGCAGGGGCTGGCGGAGGCGTTGACGATGTCGCGGCGCGCGGGAATCAGCGACGACGTGTTCTTCGACGCATTGAGCCAGAATGTCAGCTACTCGGGGTTAACGAAACTGAAGGAGCCGAAGCTGCGGGCGGACGATTTTGCGCCGCAGTTTTCGATCAAGCATCTGCACAAGGATCTGCGGCTGGCGTCGGGCACGGCGGGGTGCGCGGATTTTCCGATCCTGGACGCGCTGCGGGAGACGTTGAAGACGGCGGAGGCGCGCGGGTTTGGGGACCTGGATTATTCCGCGGTGATCAAGCTGGTGCAGGAGCAGTGAGCGTGGGCGGGTTGACCGTGCCACCGACGAGCGGCAGTTTTTGCGAATGAGCGAGACACTGGCGGCGAATGACGTGGCGGCGGCGCGCAGGCAATTGGAGGCGTTGCGTGCGAGCATGCGGCGGACGATCAAGGGCAAGGATGACGTGATCGACCAGGTGATCGTGTGTCTGGTGGCGGGCGGGCATGTGTTGATCGAGGATTTGCCCGGGGTGGGGAAAACGACGCTGGCGTATACGCTGGCGCGGTCGCTGGACGGGGAGTTTTCGCGGATTCAGTTTACGAGCGACCTGCTGCCGAGCGACGTGACGGGCGTGGCGATTTACGACGAGACGGTGAAGACGTTTGTCTTCAAGCGGGGGCCGGTGTTTGCGAACATCGTGCTGGCGGACGAGATCAACCGGACGACGCCGAAGACGCAGTCGGCGTTGTTGGAGGTGATGGATCGCGGGCGGGTGACGGTGGACGGGGAGCCGCATGCGGTGGGGGCGCCGTTCATGGTGTTTGCGACGCAGAATCCGGTGGATTACGAAGGGACGTTTCCGCTGCCGGAAAGCCAGATGGACCGGTTCCTGATGCGGCTGCAGATGGGGTATCCACAACCTGGCGACGAAATGGAGATCCTGCGGACGGCGCACACGAGCTACGATGCGATCGCGCTCGAGCCGGTGCTGACGCGCGAGGAGCTTTTGAAGATTCAAGGGCTGGCGGCGCGGGTGTTTGTGGAGGACAGCGTGCTGGACTACGTGCTGAAGATCGTGACGGCGACGCGGACGGACACGGAATTTCGGGCGGGCGTGAGCGTGCGTGGCGGGCTGGCGTTGCGGACGGCGGCGCAGGCGCGGGCGCTGTTGAATGGGCGGGATTTCGTTTTGCCGGAGGATGTGAGCGAGCTGGTGGGGCCGGTGCTGGCGCATCGGTTGGGGCTGGCGCGGCAGACGAGCGATGCGCTGGAGGAGCGGAGAACGGTCGGCGCGGCGCTGCGAAGGATTCTGGCGGTGGTTTCGGTGCCGGTGTGAGCGCCGCGCCGAAAGCTCCAAGCGGGGAAAGCTCCAGGGACCAAGATCCAAGCTCCAGAGAAACACCAAGCTCCAATGATCCAATGAACATGGCGGTTGGAGATTGGTTGTTTGGAGCTTCTCTGGAGCTTGGATCTTGGTCCGTGGAGCTTGAGCGCGCATGAGCGGAGCGGGACAGTCGAATCGGATGGGCGAAGAGGCGCGCCGAGGGACGGCGCCGCGATTTTGGAGCGCGCTGTTGTGGTCGTTGATTTATCCGCGGCGGACGCAGCGGATTGCGCCGACGGTGTCGGGGGTGTTGTTGATCGCGCTGTCGTTTGGCATCGGCATGGCGGCTTACAATGCGGGGAACAACATCCTGTTCATCACGCTGGCGCTGCTGCTGGGGTGCCTGGTGTTGAGCGGGGTGCTGTCGTGGATGAATTTTCGCGGCGTGCGGTGGAAACTGAGCGTGGCGGCGCCGTTGCGGGTGGGGCAGGAAGCGGTGGTGTCGCTGGAGCTGACGAATCGGAAGCGGGTGCTGCCGACATATGGGCTGTGGTTCGATCTGGTGGCGCGGGCGCTGGCGTTTGGCGGGCCGGGACGGGCGGAGACGACGTTTTCGGCGCGAAGCGAGGACGTGAAGGCGGCGCTCGCGGAGGCCGAGGCGGCGGACGCGCGGGCGCAGGTTTTTCTCGAGACGCGGCTCGATCCGGGCGGCGAGGCGCGGGTCGAGTGGGTATTCAAACCGCAACGACGCGGGCCGCTGCGCGTGGAGTTGGAGGCGGTGGGGTCGCTGTTTCCGTTTGGATTTTTGAAGAAGAGTTTCGCGGCGGCGGAGAGTGCGGAGGCGCTGGTGTGGCCGGCGGCGGTGGAGTATCGGCGGTTGGCGGTGCCGGCGGCGCGGCAGCAGGCGGGAGGCGAGCGGGTGTCGCGGGTGGGCGGAGGAAGCGATCTGCTGGCGTTGCGCCGGTATGAGCTGGGCGATTCGCACCGGCTGATTCACTGGAAGGCGAGTGCGCGGACGGGGCGGCTGCTGGTTCGGCAATTTGCGGCGGAGAGCACGGAAGAGTATGCGCTGTGGGTGGACACGAGGGACGAGCGGTGGACGCGCGCGGAGCAGTTCGAGGTGTTGCTGAGCTTTGCGGCGACGCTGGCGGAGGATTTGTTTCGGGCGGGCAAGCTGGCGAGCGTGGCGATCGACGCGGAGTTGCCGCGGCCCGTGCGGCGGGTGCGGGACCTGGAGACGTTTTTGGATGGGTTGGCGGCGGTGGAGCCCTTGGGGGATCGCACGGAAGCGAAGAATACGGAGGGGCGACGGCCGATGGGCTCGCGGAGGAATCTGGTGACGTTTGCCCCGGACGGGCCGCGGGGCGTGGAGGCCCTGGTCGAGGGGAGGAGAATGGCGGCGGCTTGAGCGGGAAACGATGAAGGCGCGAACTCAACTGACGGCGGAGGAATTGCAGCAGCTGCGGTGGTTGCTCGGCGGCGTGCTGACGCTGTTGTCGGTGGCGACGGTCTTCTATCTCGACGTCGATGCGTGGATTCTGGCGGGTTTGACGACGGCGGCGGTTTTGGTGGGGCTTGCGCGGCCGGAGTGGATTGGGCGGGTGCCGACGTGGGTGCACCGGCTGGCGTTTCCGGTGGTGGCGGCGTTGTTCGCGGGGGATTTGTGGTGGTCGGGTGAACTGCTGCCGGCGATCGTGCGCCTCGATATTTTCCTGCTGCTCTATCGCAGCCTGATGTATCGGAAAAAACGTGACGACCTGCAGCTGGTGGTGCTCGGGTTGTTTTTGGTGGTGGTCGCGGGGGTGTTGTCGGTGGCGGTGACATTTGCGGCGCACATCCTGGCGTTTGTGGGGTGCGCGCTGGTGTTTTTGCTGGTGGTGACGATGACGGAGGGGAGCAGGGGGCAGGGCGCGGCGAGCGGGGAGGAGGGGGTGCCGGCGTGGGCGCGAGGGGTGAAGTGGGGGAAGCTGCTCGGGCGGGTGCGGCGGGCGACGGACTGGCGCGTGGTGGCGCTCGGCGGCGGGCTGTTCGCGGCGCTGGTGGCGTTGTCGGGTTTGCTGTTTCTGGCGATCCCGCGGTTTCAACTGGAGAGCGGTTTTTTTCTCGAGCGGTTCATGTCGAAGAAGGCGCGGACGGGATTCAGCGACACGATCCGGTTCGGCGACGTGACGGAGATCACGCAGGACGACAGCGTGGCGTTGCGGGTGGATGTGTCGGACCGGAGCCGGATTCCGGCGTCGCCGTATTGGCGGATGATGGTGCTGGACGACTATCGCGAAGGGACGTTTCGGCTATCGCGGGAGCTCCGGACGGGAGCGTTTGGACGGGAGTGGGCGCGGACGGACTTTCCGCCCGGGCGCCGAGGCGGGGAGAGCGAAGGGGGAAGTTGGATTTTCTATCTCGAGTCGGGCGTGAGCCGGCATCTGCCGCTGCTCGGGGAATTCGAGCGTCTGCAATTTCAGGAACGGCAGAATTTCAGGTATTCGCGAGCGCTGCGGGTGCTGGCGCTGCGGGACGATCCGGTGTCGATGACGGCTTATCGCGTGGAAGGCATGGAGACGGATGGCACGCTGGCGGACGAAGGGTTTGCGGGGCAGTGGGACGCGGGACGGGAGAGCGGCCTGGTGCGGGCGATGACGAGCGTGGAGTTGGGCGAGGCGGATCGGGCGGTGCTGGAAAGAACGGTGCGGGAAATCGCGGGCGAGCGTAGCGGAAATCTGGATGCGGAGGGGTTTGCGCGGGCGGCGGAGGCGTGGCTGGAGCGGCGACATGCCTATTTGTTGTCGCCGACGGTGCCGGCGGGGGCGGGCGATCCGCTGGTGCGTTGGCTGGTGTCGGACGGTGGCGGGCATTGCGAGCTCTTCGCGGGATCGCTGGTGCTGCTGGCGCGGACGGCGGGTTTTCCGGCGCGGGTGGTGACGGGGTTCCGCGGAGGATCGTGGAACGGATACTCGAATAATTTCACGCTGCGGAATTCGGATGCGCACGCGTGGGTGGAGATTTTCGACGCGGCGGCCGGGGCGTGGCGGCGGGCGGATCCGACGCCGGGCGCGGCGGCGGCGGCGCAGGAGTCGGCCGGCGAAGAAGGATTGGCGCGACGACTGGATCGGAGCTGGACGGCGCGGCTGGATAGTCTGCGGGTCTTTTGGTATCGGCGAATCGTGAGTTTCGACCAGCAGTCGCAGCTGGAGACGTTTCAGGCGGTGAAGGAGGCGACGGAGAATGTCGGGGCGCAGCTGAGGAAATGGCTGGAAGAAACGGGCGCGCAGCTGCGGGAATGGGCCCGGCAGCCGTGGGCGGGGGCGCGCAGCGGATGGCTGATGTTCCTGGCGGCGATCGCGCTGCTCGCGGGGCTGGCGTGGCGAAAGTTTGGATACGGGTGGTTCAAGCTCGGACAGTGGAGCGGGCGGACGCGCGGTGACGCGGTGCGGGCGGAGGCGGGGAAATGGTTGAAGCGAATGGCCGCGTGTCGGGCGGCGGACGGCGATTGTGAGCGCGTCGCGCGGGAGCTGGAACGGCTGCGCTTCGGGGCGCGCGAAACGTGGCGGGAGCCGACGGAGGTGTTTCGCGGGGCGCGGCGCGCGTGGCGGAAGGCGAAGAAGATAGCGCGGTGAAGGCAGCGCGCCTTCATCTCAGGACGTGGAAATGGGCGGGATGAGCGGGCGGGGGCGGTCCTTCTTTTCCTTCCACTTGCGGAGGATGGATTGGGCGACGGGGGCGGCGATGCGGCCGCCGCCGACTTCCTCGCCGGGGGTGTCGCCTTCGATCATGACGGCGATGGCGATCTCCGGCTTTTCAACGGGAGCGAAACAGATGAACCAGGCGAGGTTGAGCGTGCCCTGCGGCGTGCGGACTTGGGCGGTGCCGGTTTTGCCGCCGATGCGGAGGTCGGGGATCTTGTTGATTTGGAGAACGCGGGCGGTGCCGCGCAGGGTGCATTCCTCCATCGCGCGAATCATCGCGGCGTATTGGGCGGACGTGATGCCGATCGGTTCGGAACGCTGGGCGGGGCGATTCGGATCGTGGAGGACGGTGGGCGTGGTGTGGAGTTCGCCGCGGGCGAAGGAGGCGGTGGCGGCGGCCATTTGGAGGGGCGTGACGGCGAGGAAGCCCTGGCCGATGGAGGAGTTGGCGGTGTCGCCGGGGAACCATCCCTGGTCATGGACCTTCTTTTTCCAGTCGATGTCGCCGATGACCATGCGGCGGGTTTCGAAAGGGAGCTCGATGCCGGTGGGCCGGTGGAGGTTGAAGCGACGGGCTTCGGCGGCGATGGATTCGATGCCGGTTTCGATGCCGTATTTATAATAAAATACGTTGCAGCTCATCGTGAGCGAGTTCGGGAAGGTCATGTGGCCGTGGCCGTGGCCGCCGTGGCAGGGCATGAGACGGTTGCGACCGACGGCGAAGTAGCCGGTGCACTCGATTTCGGAATCGACGTTGATCGTGCCTTTGCGGAGGCCGGCGATGGCGGTGATGAACTTGAAAGTGGAGCCGGGCGGATAGAGGCCCTGGACGGCGCGGTTGAGCCAGGCGCCGCGCGATTCGATGTCGGCGAAGGTGGCGCGCGTGATGACGGGCGACGTGTCTTCGAGGTTGTAGTCGGGCTGACTGGCGAGGGCGAGCACCTCGCCGGTGCGGACGTCGAGGGCGACGGCGGCGCCGGGCATCTCGGTGATTTCGATGGCGGCTTCGGCGGCGAGTTGGAGGTCGATGTCAATCGACGTGGTGATGCTCCGGCCTTGGACGGGAAGGCGTTTTTCGAGGGGCGGATTGACGCGATAACCGGCGGGATCGACGCGGAAAATGGTGCCGCCGGACTCGCCCTGCAGCGTGGCGTCGAATTGCGCCTCGAGGCCGGTTTTGCCGATGCTGCCCTTCATCTTGAAGGTGGTGAGGTCTTCGCCGGGGACGTTTTCGTCGTCGATGTCGGGATTGATGCTGACGTAGCCCAGGGTGTGAGCGGCGGCGGAGCCGAAGGGGTAATAGCGCGTGCTGGAGGTGTAGACCTGGAGGGGCGAACGGACGGGGAGACTCTCGATGAGGCGCGCGTATTCCTCGGGCGCGAGATCGCCGATGAGCGTGTAGGGGAGGAGGAGCTCGCGGCGGAAATGTTTTCGCAGGTCGACGCTGTCGACCTGCTCGTGTCGGCCGAGGATGGCGTTGACCTGGTCGAGATAGCGCTGGACGACGGAGGCGCGGGCGATCTGCTCCATTTGTGAGGACGACGGCAGGTCTTTGTCGCCGGTTTGGCGGTAGTTGCGGCGGACGCGAATGTATTCGCGGCGGAACTCGGAGCGAAGTTCGTCGAGGTAGAGCACGACGGCGAAGCGCGGGCGGTTGCCGACGAGGAGGCGGCCCTGGCGATCGAAGATGTTGCCGCGGGGACCGGGGACGAGGACGCGGCGCTGATTCTGGACGCGTTCGCGTTCGTGATAGAGGTCGGTCTTGAAGAGTTGTTGATATGCGAGGCCGCCGCCGAGGGTGAGGAGAAGGGCGGCGAGGATGAAGTAGAAGAGGACGATCCGCGGATCGTAGCCGCGGTGCGTCTCGACGAGGCTGCCGGAGCGCTCGGCGAGGTTGGTTTCGATGGTGGAAACGGGAGCGGGCACGCGGGGAGGCGTCAGCTGAACCGGCGTTCGTAAGCGGCGGCGAGGGCTTCGGAGGCGTCGAGCGTGCGGGCTTGCAGGGCGCAGAACCACGGTGCGACGAGGAGGACGACGAGCTGGGACGCGAGGAGATCGACGATGACGCGGGGCCAGAGATTTGCCGCGGGCGGAGCGTGGCGGGACTGGAGAAAGGAGAACACGAGGAAGAGGGCGAGATTGACGAGGAGGGCGAAGGCGATGCGCGAAGACGTTTCGTCGCGCTGGACGCGGTCACGCAATCGGAAGACCAGTGCGTATCCGGCGGCAAACAACAGAGCATGGGTGCCGAACGCAACCGGGGCGGTGGAATCGAGCACGAGTCCGCCGAGGAGCGCGGCGGTGAGGCCGCCGCGCGGGGTGGGGGCGAGTGCGCCGTGGGTGATAAACAGCCCGCCCACCCAGATGTAGAGTCCCCAGCCGGTGAGGGCGTGGTTCAGTTGCGCGACGACGGTGCCGAGAAGGAGGAAGGTGAGAAAAAGGGCGAGGGCGGAACGCATCGCGGCCGAGAAGACGTTAACGGTGGGAAGTTGAAAACCTGGAGCGAGGACGAAGCGCGCTGCGGGCTTCGTCCGAGGCAGTTTCAGCGGGGATTTACTGCGGACTCAGTGGGACGAGAACGGTGACTTCGGTGAGGGTGGAGAGGAGCGGGTCGAGGGAGACCTCGCCGGATTTGAAGAGGCCGTCGGTGCTGGGTTCGGTTTTGGTGACGTTGCCGAGCGCGAGGCCGGGGGGAAAGACGCCGCCGAGGCCTGAGGTGACGAGGCGACGGGGAGCGGTGGGCGTCGCATAAATGTCGAGCGGGACGAATTCCATGATGCCTTTGGCCGGACCGAACGCGGGGTTGTCGCCGCCCTGGAAGCTGATCGGGCGGTCGTCGTTTTCGACGAAGGCGGCGATGCGGATGGTGGGGCTGCTGATGAGGTCGACGATGCTGGTGTAGGCGTGGACCTCGGTGACGCGTCCGACCACGCCGCCGCTGAACACGACGGGAGCGCCGACGGTGATGCCGTGGTTGGCGCCCTTGCGGAGGGTCATGCGCTGCCACCACGCGGAGAAGTCGCGCCGGGCGACGCGAGCGTGTTCGGAGCGGAAATTGGTGTAAGCGGGGAGCTGGAGAAGTTTCTCAAGCCGATCGACCTGGGCGCGGAGCTCGGTGTTTTGCTGGACGGAGAGCGAATAGGAGGCGTTGAGCCGGGCGAGGTCGCGGCCGGCTTCGATGAGGTCGCTTTTCGAGTGGGTGCGGAGCGACCAGTATTCCTGCAGATCGCGGGCGTAGGAGGCGGCGACGGTGACGGGCGCGGTGAGTTCGAAGAAGGAGGCGCGCGTGAAGGACTTAACGCCGGCCGGAATCACGAGCCACGCGGCGACGAGGATACCCAGGGTCAGGAAGGGGCGGGCTACGTCGAGGCGGTGGGAAGGCACGGTGGAGCGAAGTAACAAGTATCAAGGGACAAGTTTCAAGAGGCAGCGCGGCGGCGAAGCGAATCTTGCGACTTGCGACGTGCTACTTGGCACTTCGCGCGGAGCGCGCGCTCAGACGTTCTGCATCAGCCAGCTGAGGTCGTTGAGAACGGCGCCGGTGCCGTTGGCGACGGCGGAGAGAGGGTCGTCGGAGATCGTGACGGGCAGACCGGTTTTTTCGGAGAGGAGCTTGTCGATGCCGCGGATGAGGGCTCCGCCGCCGGCCATGACGAAGCCGCGGTCGACGAGGTCGGCGGAGAGTTCGGGCGGGCAGCGTTCGAGGGTGACGCGAACGGCGTCGACGATGGCGGCGATGGTGTCGGCGAGCGCCTCGCGGATTTCCTGCGAAGTGATGTGAATCGTTTTCGGCAGACCGGCGACGGAATCGCGGCCCTTGACCTCCATCGTGAGCTCTTCTTCGAGCGGGTAGGCGGAGCCGACGCGCAGCTTGATCTCCTCGGCGGTGCGTTCGCCGATGAGGAGATTGTAGGCGCGTTTCATGTAGTTGATGATCGCCATGTCCAGCTCGTCGCCGGCGACGCGTATGGACTTTGAGAATACGATGCCGTTGAGCGAAATGACGGCGATCTCGGTGGTGCCGCCGCCGATGTCGACGATCATGTTGGCGGCGGGTTCGTCGATCGGGAGGCCGACGCCGATCGCGGCGGCCATGGGCTCGGGAATGGTGATGACCTTGCGGGCGCCGGCGTGGGTGGCGGAGTCCATGACCGCGCGTTTTTCGACGGCGGTGATGCCGGAGGGGATCGCGATGACGACGCGCGGGGGCGCGCGGAAGGAGGTCGAAACTTTGCCGATGAAGTAGCGGAGCATCGCCTCGGTGACGTCGAAGTCGGCGATGACGCCGTCCTTCATCGGGCGGATGGCGGTGATGTTGCCCGGGGTGCGGCCGAGCATGCGTTTGGCTTCGTCGCCGACGGCGCGGACCTTGCGCGTGGCGGTATCGAGGGCGACGACGGAGGGTTCGCGGAGAACGATGCCCTTGTCTTTTACGTAGACCAGTGTGTTCGCGGTGCCGAGATCGATGCCGATGTCGTTCGAAAAGTAACCGAGAAAGTTGGCCATGTTTGCGAGTTAGGGGGCGGCGTATCCGCCGACGGAACCGAATCGCCGGGCGTGGGGAGTGTCAACGAGGGAATCGGTCGGGCGCAGGCGGGAAATACCCGCGCGTTCGCGTTTGTAGCAGCGAGGCGTGCGGGAGTTGGGTTGACGAGGCGGAGGGTTTTGCGGCGTGTTGAGGCGCCGTCATCATGGAGGGAATTTTCTTCATACGAGATCTCGCGCTGATCCTGGTGGTGGCGGGAGCGGTGGGGTGGGTGTGCCAGCGGGTCGGGTTGTCGGTGGTGGTGGGTTTCCTGGTGGCGGGCATGGTGGTGGGGCCGCACACGCCGCCGTTCGCGTTCGTGACGGAGCCGGAGCGGGTGGAGACGCTGGCGCAACTCGGGTTGGTGTTCCTGATGTTTTCGATCGGGATGCGGCTGAGCATGCGGAAGCTGCGGCGGCTGGGCGTGTCGCTGCTGGTGGCGACGGGCGGTGGAGCGGTGGCGATTTATTATCTGACGCGGCTATTGGGCGCGGGGTTGGACTGGCCGGCGACGCAGGGGGTGTTTCTTGCGGCGATGTTGATGGTGTCGTCGTCGGCGATCATCGCGAAAGTGCTGCAGGAAACGTCCGCGACGCACGAGCGGTTTGGGCAGATCGCGATGGGGATCACGGCGCTCGAGGACGTGGTCGCGGTGGTGATGCTCACGCTGCTCAACTGGTATGTCCAATTCGAGGGAGCGAGCGGCGGGACGGCGGCGACGATTTGGGAGACGCTGGGTGTGCTGGCGGCGTTTGTGGTGCTGGCGGGGGTGGGCGGATTGTTGCTCGTGCCGTGGCTGTTGCGGCGGATGAGCATCGCGGGGAACGAGGAGCTGCAGACGCTGGGGATTGCGGCGCTGTTGTTCGGGCTGGCGTTCGTGGCGCAGCGCGCGGGGTATTCGCTGGCGCTGGGCGCGTTTTTGCTGGGAACGATCGTGGCGGAGACGGTGCACCGCAATCAGGTGGAGCGGACGTTCGAGGGAATGCGCGATGTGTTCGGCGCGGTGTTTTTCGTGGCGGTCGGGATGCAGATCGATCCGCGGGCGCTGTGGGCGAACGCGGGACTGATCGCGGGCTTGGCGGCGTTCGCGCTGGTGGCGCGGCCGCTGGTGAGCGCGCTGGCGCTGACCCTGATCGGCACGCCGGTGAAGGACGGGGTGCGCGCGGGGCTGGGCGTGACGCCGATTGGCGAGTTCTCGTTCATCATCGCGCTGCTCGGCGTGAAGGAAGGCGTGCTGCCGGAGAAATTTTTCCCGGTGGCGGTCGGAGTGTCGCTGCTCACGACCCTGGCGGCGCCGCGACTGGTGAGGAAGTCGGAGCGGATCGCGGATTTCGTGGAGGCGCGGATGCCGCGGTGGCTGGCGGACTGGGTGCGCTATTATCAGGGACGGCTGGAGCGGCTGACGGCGCGGCAGCGGCGGAACCGCTTGTGGCAGTTGTGCCGGACGCGGTTTATCCAAGTGGGCGTCGAGATCGCGCTGGTGAGTGGTGTATTGATTTTTTCGGGACAGATGCTCGATGCGGTGGAGCGATGGCTGGGACGCGACTGGCTGTTTCCCTACGGGCCGGAGGTGATGTTCTGGGTGGCGTTGTGCGTGCTGTTGATCGCGCCGCTGGTGGCGATCTGGCGAAACGTGTCGGCGCTGGCGCTGCTGTTGTCGCAGGCGGCGACGCGGGGGCTGGCGCGGAGACGGCAGGCGGCGCCGGCGGTGGAGGCGGCGCTCAAGGCGGCGGCGGGGGTGCTGTTGTTCTTGTGGCTGGTGCTGTTGTTGCCGCTGGAGGGAACGGCGCGGTGGCTGTTGCTGGCGAGCGGGCTGGTGGCGTTGGGGGCGGTGTTGTTGCTGCGGCAGCGATTGATTTACTGGCACAGCCATCTGGAGGTGGAGCTGCAGACGGTGATGAATTCCGCGGAGAACAAGATAACCGGGACCTCCGAGCCGTGGCTGCAGACGCACGAGGACTGGAATCTGCACATCATCGATTATGTGCTGCCGGACCTGGCGGACGCGCAGGGGAAAACGATCGCGGAGCTCGGGCTGCGCGCGAACTTCGGGTGTTCGGTCGTGGGCATCGAGCGGCAGGGATTCATGATTCCGCTGCCGGCGCCGGACGCGGTGCTGTATCCCCGCGATCGCGTGTTGCTGATGGGCACGACGGAGCAGGTGCAGGCGGGGAAGGTTTTTCTCGCGAAGGTGTCGGGCGCGGCGGTGCTCGAATCGGTGTTCGAGGATGTGCAGATGCAATCGCTGCGGGTGCCGGAGTGGAGCCGGGCGGCGGGGCGGACGCTGGGCGAGATTGCGCCGGCGCAGACCTTTGGCGTGCAGATCGCGGGCGTGAATCGGAGCGGCACGCGAATTCTCAATCCGAGCGCGGAGGAATTGATTCAGGCGGGGGACGAGATGCTGGTGCTCGGGACGCCGGAGCAGACAAGGGACTTTCGAGCGTGGTTGCGGGAGCGGGCGGAGGAGGAGGAAGAGGAGACGTGAGGCCCGCCCGCTCACGCTCGCAGCCACGAAAAGCGGAAAACAAAAAGCGCGCCGGGGGAGGCGCGCTCGGGAAAGCGGAGAACGACGGCGGCGTTCGAGCTTAGTGAGTGATTTCCTTTTTCTGCTCTTCCTTGGCTTCCTCTTCGTCCTTCGTGGCCTTCTTGAATTCCTTGATGGACTGGCCGAGACCGCGGGCGAGGGAGGGGAGCTTGGCGCCTCCGAACAGCAGAAGCGCGAGGGCGAGGATCAGCAGCAATTCCATGCCGCCGATGCCGAAGGCTGCGAGTTGCAGAGTGGGAGTAGCCATGAGTGGCACCGTATGCCGGGTGGTTGGACTGTAAAGCGGGAAAGCGGTTTCGCGGCCGAGCGTGCGGCGACGAACGAATCCCAAACTCGATTCCGAGAACGCCGGCTTTGGAGGCGTCCTACTTGGGTTGAGGGAAGCCGGGAGGGAGGCCGGCGCCCGGCGGGCGGGCGGGCAAGCCACTGGTGGCGGCGACCTTCATGAGGTTCTGGGCGTTGTCGATCTGCTCGGCGTCGAAGAAGCCGTGGAGCTGACGGATGCGCGTCGGGTGGCGCATCTTGCGGAGGGCTTTGGCTTCGATCTGGCGGATGCGTTCGCGGGTGACCTTGAATTGTTTGCCGACTTCCTCAAGCGTGCGGCTGTAGCCGTCGATCAGGCCGAAGCGGAGCGAGAGGACGCGGCGTTCGCGTTCGGTGAGGGAGTCGAGGACGTCGATGATCTTTTCGCGCAGGAGCGAAAACGCCGTCATGTCGTAGGGGTTCTCGGCGGATTTATCCTCGATGAAGTCGCCGAAACTCGTGTCGTCGCCGTCGCCGACGGGGGACTGCAGCGAGATGGGCTGCTGCGCCATCTTCATGATCTGCTGCACGCGCTCGACGGGGAGATTCATCTCGTCGGCGACCTCTTCCGGGGTGGGCTCGTGGCCGTATTCCTGGAGGAGCTGTTTTTGCACCTGCATGACCTTGTTCAAGGTCTCGATCATGTGGACCGGGATGCGAATGGTGCGCGCCTGGTCGGCGATGGAGCGGGTGATGGCCTGACGAATCCACCAGGTGGCGTAGGTGGAGAATTTGTAGCCGCGGCGGTATTCGAATTTCTCGACGGCCTTCATGAGGCCCATGTTGCCCTCCTGGATGAGGTCGAGGAAGGAGAGGCCGCGGTTGGTGTATTTCTTGGCGATGGAGATGACGAGGCGGAGGTTGGCCTCGACCATCTCGGTTTTGGCCTGGTGGGCCTCGCGGACGTGGACGCGGGTTTGGGCGACCACCTGCAGCAGTTCGTCGGGGTCGATGCGTTGCACGGCCTCGATTTGCTTCAGGCGATGTTGGATGACTTTCGCGTCGATCGCGGCGTCCTTCTTGGTCTTCGGGTGCTTGGCGCGTTCGAGTTGGGCGTTGAGCGACTCGATTTCCTCGAGCACGGGGCGGAGCTGTTCGAGGTATTCCTCGTAGACCTTCAGCTTGAAAAAGAATTTTCCGAAGTGGGAGCGGAGGACGGTTTCGCGCTTCTTGTGCTTGGCGAGGACCTTTTTCTTTTCGGCTTCGTTCCGGGCCTTGAGGTATTCCTGCCAGGAGTCGGCGACGGCTTCCTCGGCCTTGCGGGTGGAGAGGACGTGTTTTTCGAGGCCTTTGAAGTAGGATTCGCGGCTGTCGATTTTCTTGTCGATGACGACGCGATCAAAGCGCTCCTGCCGGTCGATGAGTTTCTGGCCGAGGGTGACGATGTAGCTGCCGATGACGGTCGCCTGAAACAGGGCTTCCTGCGCCTTCAGTTCGGCGGTCTCGATGCGTTTGGAGATCTCGACTTCCTGTTCGCGGGTGAGCAGCGGGACCTGGCCCATCTGCTTGAGATACATGCGGACCGGGTCGTCGAGGATGTCGTGCTGCGAGGAGCGCGATTCCTCCTCCTCGGCCTCCTCCATGCGCTGCTTATAGTCATCGACCTGATCGGGCTCGAGAATCTCGATCTCGAGGTTTTGGAGGATGGAGAGGACGTTATCGATTTCCTCCTGGTTTTCGACGGATTCGGGCAGGGCCTCGTTGATGTCGTCGAAGGTGAGATAGCCCTGCTCTTTCGAGAGGCGGATCAGGTGGCGGATTTTGTCGTTGATTCCGCCTGCGGGAATATCGGCTCCCGCGGGAGCGTCACCGGTGGGTGTGGAAGAGGATTTCTGGATGGCGGCCTCGACGGCCTCGGAATGAGTGTCCGGGGAGCCGGACTTGGCTTTGCGCGACATGTGGTGGTGATCTCTTCTACAAGCAGGCTATAAAGCGGCAGATAAACTGAGTGGCTGGCGTAGTTGTCGATGTAGTTCTGA
Organism: Verrucomicrobiota bacterium; assembly: GCA_023430565.1. Lineage (GTDB taxonomy): Bacteria > Verrucomicrobiota > Verrucomicrobiia > Opitutales > Opitutaceae > Opitutus. The sequence continues at coordinate 294 of JAEZAD010000209.1, read as the reverse complement.
GCGTTCCTTTAAGAGTGAAATTGGGTCAGAATTACTGTCCGCATGGGCGGTGGCTAAAGCAAGTTCTATTTCCCGCAGGCGGGGTTCGAGGGCGCGGGCGCGGAGTTGGCGAAGACCTTCGCTGGCTACTTTGATAGGATCGTCGAGTTTGGGGGCGTCGAAGATGAGGGAGGCGACGAGCGCGCGTTCGGCGGGAGTTTCAAGCAGGGCGTCGAGGTGGTCGCGGCCGGGCCAGGTGTCGTGTTCGAATTCGGCGAGAAAGCGGTTGAGGAGAAGACCGGGAAGATGGCGGAC
>JAEZAD010000130.1 GCA_023430565.1 Verrucomicrobiota bacterium | reverse complement strand
GGCACGCACATGGGGTTGGGCCGCTGGGCGAAGGAGCGGCCGGATGAAACGTTTTTCGAGGAAGAGATCGGGAATGTGCTGACGCTGGCGGAAGAGCCGGGAGGACGGGTGTGGATCGGGACGGCGGAGCGCGGGGTGTTTTATCGGGAGGAAGGGCGGACGGGGGAGATCGCGGACGAGGAGCTGAAGACGTTGAACGTGTATGGCGTGGTGCGGGATCGGAGCGGAGAGATTTGGGTGGGCACGAATCGGGGGCTGCGCCGCTACGATGCGGAGGGGCGGTGGAAGGAGCTGGCGATCGTGGATCTGCACATCACGTCGCTGCTGGTGGATTCGCATGGCGTGTTGTGGGTCGGCACGAACGGCAGTGGGCTTGGGCGGTATGAAAACGGGGCGGTGGCTTTTTTGACGAAAGTCGACGGGCTCGGAAGCGACCAAGTGACGACGCTGTTCGAGGACCGGGAGGGAAGCGTGTGGGTGGGGACGCTGGATGGGTTGAACCAGCTGACCGATTTGAAGTTTCCGATCTATTCGGCGGAGGTGGGAATCGCGCCGGGCGGGACGCAGGAAGTAGCACCGTCGCGCTCGGGCGGCGTGTGGCTGGCGACGGTGTCCGGGGTCTCGTATTTCGACGGGCGGCGCGCCACGAACTACGTTGGGGAGGCGTTGCTGCCCAACCCGTATGTGCGGCGGATTTTCGTGGCGAGAAATGGCGACGTTTACGTGGGCGATGGCAATCGCAACGTGAACGTGTTGTCGGGTGGGACGCTGATCGGCCGCTATCAGACGGAGGAATGGACCGAAGCGATGGCGGAGGACGCGGAAGGCGTGGTGCTGGCGGTGGGCGGTCAGCTGGGGCGGTGGAAGGAGGGACGGGTGGAGCCCTACCGCTACAATGCCGGTCAGGAGCCCGGCTTTGGCTGGATCAACTCTCTGATCGTGGCGAAAGACGATGCGATCTGGGTGGCGTCGCACAGCGGCGTGGCGCGGGTGAAGGAGGGGAATGTGCAGCGGTGGCTGACGCCGGAAGGATTGTTGTCGGACCGCGTGCACTGCTTGGTCGAGGATGTCGACGGCAGCATCTGGGTCGGGCTTCCGAACGGTCTCGCGCGCATCAAGGACGCGCGCGTCGCGAATGTATCCGAAATGAACGGACTGCACGATGGGCGGATCTACGCGATCGTGCCGGACGATTACGGTTATTTCTGGTTGGCGTCGGGACGCGGGGTTTTCCGAGTGTTGCGAAAGGAATTGAACGACGTGGCAGACGGAAGGACGCGGCACGCTCGTTCGGAGGCGTTCGATGGGCTGGAGTCGGTCAAGTTTGCCGATCGAACGGATCAGGGTTTTTCGGGATGCAAGAGTCTCGACGGGCGGATCTGGTTTCCGAATCCGCATGGCGTGATGATGATCGATCCGATCGACTTCCACACGAACAAGGTGCCGCCGCCGGTGCACGTGCAGGAAGTGAGGGTCGAAGGAGCGGCGATCGACCCGAGCGGGCCGGTGGTGTTAAAAGTGGGCGCGCAGCGGCTGGAATTTTTATTTGCGGCGTTGAGCTATGTCGCGCCGAAGAAGGTGCAGATCGAGTATCGGCTGGAAGGGATCGATCGGGAGTGGATCGGGGCGGGCGGGCGCCGTTCGGTGCTCTACAACAATCTGCCGCCGGGCAATTACAGCTTTCGCGTGCGGGCGGCGAATGCGGATGGCGTGTGGAATGCGGAAGGGGCGAGGTTCGCGTTCACGCTGCCACCGCCGTTTTACCGGACGACCTGGTTTTACTCGCTATGCGGGCTGGCGGTGGGGCTGAACCTTTTTGGCGTGTATCGCTGGAAGGTGCGGCACATGGAGGTGCGCCAGAAGAAGCTGCAGTCGGAGAACGATGTGCTCGAAGCGAAGGTGCGGGAGCGGACGGAGGAGCTGGCCTACGAGCGGGATTTGCTGCGCACGCTGCTCAACAACTCGCCCGACAGCATTTACTTCAAGGATGCGGAATCGCGTTTCACCAAAGTGAGCGAGGCGCTCGCGAAGAATCTCGGCAAGGCGTCCACGGAAGAGGTGTTGGGGAAAACCGATCTCGATTTTTTTGCCGAGGAGCACGCGCGGCAGCGGATGGCGGACGAGCGGGAGATCGTGCGCACGGGGCGTCCGTTGATTGGAAAGATCGAGGAGGAAGTCTGGCGCGACGGGCGGAAATCGACGTGGTGCATCACGAGCAAGCTGCCGCTGCGCAACCCGGCGAACGTGATCGTGGGGACGTTTGGGATTTCGAAGGACATCACCGCGATCAAGGAATCGCAGGCGAAGCTGGACGAAGCGCACCGGCAGTTGTTGGAGACCTCGCGGCAGGCGGGCATGGCGGAGGTTGCGACGGGGGTGCTGCACAATGTGGGCAACGTGCTGAACAGCGTGAACGTGTCGGCCACGCTGGTGAGCGATCACGTGCACCGCACGAAAGCGTCTCAGGTGGCGAAGCTCGCGGCGCTTTTTGCGCAACACAAAGAAGATCTCGGCGCGTTTGTGACGAGCGATCCGCGGGGGCGGATGATTCCGGACTATCTGGCGAAGCTGGCCGAGTCGCTCGCGGAGGAGCAGAAGACGATCGTGACGGAGCTCGAGCAGCTCCGGAAAAACGTGGAGCACATCAAGGAGATCGTCGCGATGCAGCAGGCGTATGCGCGGCCGTCGGGCGTGATCGAGACGATCGACCTGATCGAGCTGGTGGAGGATTCGCTGCGCATCAATTCCGGTTCGCTGGTGCGGCACGAGATCGAGATCGCGCGGGAGTATGGCGCGCGGCCGACGGTCACGACGGACAAGCACAAGGTGATCCAGATCCTCATCAACCTGATCCGAAACGCGGAGCATGCGTGCATCGAGGCGCGGCGGAGCGACCGGCGCATCGTGGTGCGGACGGCGGCGCACGAGAACAACGTGCGAGTCGAGGTGGTCGACAATGGGGTCGGCATCAAACCGGAGAACCGCACGCGGATTTTTCAGCATGGTTTCACCACGCGGGCGCACGGGCATGGTTTCGGGCTGCACAGCGGCGCGCTGGCGGCGAAGGAACTCGGCGGAGTGCTGCGGGTGCGCAGCGATGGGCCGGGGCAGGGCGCGACGTTTACGCTGGAGTTGCCGTTGAAAGCGGAGACGGAGCGCGGGTGAGGAATAAGCGGGGTGGGGCCCGCGCCTCCATCGGGTGAAACTCAGGCGGGGACGGGCGTGCCGGCGGCGGCGCGGCGAGCGGCGAGGGCGGTTTCGATTTCCTGCACCTTGGCGCGGCTGAGCGGGTAAACGAAGAGCGCGAGGGCTTTCAGACCGGCGAAGGCGCCGGGCGCGATGGAGAAGGCGAGCTTGATGCCGAGGAGCGAGGTGGCGGTTTGCTGGGCGTCGCGGACGAAACCGAATTGGGAGAGGAACAGGGGAAGCACGAAGCCGCCCATCATGATGCCGGTTTTCAGCGCGAAGAGGGAGGCGGAGTAGACGAGGCCGGTGGAGCGGCGGTTGAATTTCCATTCACCGTAGTCGGCGACGTCGGCATACATGGCCCAGACGAGCGCGGAGGTGGGGCCCATGGCGAAGGTGCCGATGGCGTTGACGACGAGGAGGAGCGTGAAGTTGTCGGGCGGCAGGAAGAAGAAGAGGAACCAGGCGAGGGCGGTGGTGGCCGAGAGCCAGCCGGCGAGGAGGCGTTTGTCCCATTTCTTGGCGAAGGTGCCGAGGCAGACGCAGCCGAGCATCATTGCGATCATGCCGGACGAGAGGAACACGGTGCTGCGGTCGAAGCGGCCGAGGAGGATGGGCGAGCCGTCGTCGCCGCCGACGTATTTGAAATAGAAGAGCGTGCTGCCGGAGCGGAGGGCGATGAAGGTGGTGGAGAAGATCGCGACGAAGAGAAGGGTGACCCAGGGCCAGTTGCGGAAGAGTTCGCCGAGTTCGCCGCGGATGTTGGCTTTTTGCTGGGGCGGCGGGGTGACGCGTTCCTTGGTGGTGGCGAAACAGATCCAGAACATGAGGACGGAGAGCGCACCGAAGAGCGCCATCGTGTATTGGAAGCCGAGCGTCTCGTTGTCGCCGCCGAGTTCCTTGACGAGCGGCCGGGCGAGGAGGCTGATGAGCAGGCCGCCGCCGAAGGCGCCGACGAAACGAAAGCTCGACGCGACCGTTCGTGTGATGGGCGAGGGACTGATGACGCCGAGGAGGGAGGAATAGGGGACGTTGATGACGGTGTAGGCCATCAGCATCGCCGAGTAGGTGATGTAGGCGTAGATGACCTTGCCGTCCGGGCTGAGGTCGGGGCCGGCGAACATCAGGTAGCCGCAGAGGCCGTAGGGCAGCGCGCCCCAGAGGAGCCAGGGGCGGAATTTGCCCCAGCGGCTTTTGGTGCGGTCGGCGATGATGCCCATGAGCGGATCGTTGATCGCGTCCCACGCGCGAACCAAGGGCATCATCAGGAGCAGTGCGGTCGCGGGGAGTCCCCACACATCCACGTAGTAGTAGGTGAGGAAGATATTGAAGGTTTGGAAAAAGAGATTCGAAGCGGTGTCGCCGAGGGCGTAGCCGATGTATTCGCGCGTGGAGAGACGGTGGACGGGGGCAGAGGGGGGCTGCATGTGGGGTGGAGGAAACGGGCGTGAGTTGCGACGGACAAGGCGATTGACGGGAGTGACGCGGAAAAGTCGCGGGGGCGAGGCGGGGCGCTGAATCGCTCCGCGGCAGGGCGACGACAGGGAGATTTTGCGGGAAAGACCTCGACTCGCCGAGTGGGGCGGCGATTTGCTGGGGCGGCTTTCCTGCCTTCCGTGGCAGTCTCCCTGTCGTCCATGCTTTCGCTTCTCCACTCAACCCTGCTTCGGCTTTCCACGATGGACGTGAAAACTGAAGGGCCAGCCGACCGCGGATGAGCTCCGAGTTTTCGCCGGAGTTGCGAAAGGAGCTGCTCGACGATTTTTACGCCGAGTGCGACGAGTTGCTGACGGCGATGCGCGCGCAGTTGACCTCGACGGGGGAAGTATTGGCAACCGGCCGGGCGACGGCGGGCGGAATCGAGAACCTGTATCGCCAGGTGCATTCGGTGAAGGGCAATGCGGCGATCGCGGGCGTGCGGCTGGCGGAGCAGCTCGCGCATCGGATGGAGGATTTGTTGCGCGCGATCTCGACGCGACGGGTGGGGCTGACGCAGGCGCGGTTGGAGTTGTTGATCGATGCGGAGCAGGGGCTCGAGCGCATCATCGGTTCGCATCGGGCGGGGCAGCCGCTGGTGGAGGACGAGGGGTTGTTGCGGGCGTTGCAGGACGCGGCGAACGGGCAGGAGCAGGAGGCGGGGGATTTACCGGCGACGGCGCGGGCGCCGGAGGAAAACCGGGCGACTCCGGCGCGGGGGATGTGGCGGTGTGTTTTTTCGCCGACGGCGGAGCTCGACGCGCGGGGCGTCAACGTGACGTCGGTGCGGGCGCGGCTGGCGGCGCTGGGCGAGATCGTGACCTCGGCGCCGGTGGTGCAGCCGACGGGGGCGATCGCGTTTATTTTCACGGTGGCGCTGCGCGAAGCGCCGACGGACGATGAGGTGACGCGGTGGGAGGCGGATGGCCTGCAAGTCGAGCGGGTGGCGCGGGAGCGGGAGAAGCCGGCGGTGCCGGAGCCGGTGGCGGAGCGCAGCGACATGCTGTCGTTGACGCCGTCGCACATGGTGCGCGTGGACCTCGCGCGACTGGACGAGTTGATGCGGATCACGGGCGAGATGGTGATCCAGCGTTCACGGCTGGCGGATCGGATTCGGCAGCATTTCGACGAGGACGAGCGGTTGAAGGAGATCGAGGCGGGGTTGTCGCGGTCGCTGCGGGCGATGCGGAAAGCGATTGCGCGGGTGCGGCTGGTGCCGGTGGCGGAGGTGTTCACGCGTGTGCCGTTCGTGATTCGCGACCTGGCGGCGGGGTCGGCGAAAAAAGTGCGGGTGGCGCTGGAAGGGCATCAGACGGAGATCGACAAATATCTGGCGGAACGGCTGAAGGAGCCGCTGCTGCACTTGGTGCGGAATGCGTTTTCGCACGGGATCGAGCCGGCCTCGGAGCGCGAGGCAGCGGGCAAGCCGGCGGAGGCGACGTTGACGCTGCGGGCGGTGAGCATCGGCGACGCGGTGGTGATCCAGGTGCGCGACGACGGTGGAGGGATTGACGAACGCGCGATGGTTGAGCGGGCGAAGGCGTTGGGGATTCCGGTGCCGGCGGTGGTGGATGCGAGCGGGTTGCTGGCGATCCTGTGTTCGCCGGGGTTTTCGACGCGGGATGAGGCGGACCGCATGGCGGGGCGCGGCGTGGGGATGGCGGTGGTGGCGAACACGGTGAGGGAGCTGGGCGGAACGCTTTCGATGGAGACGACGGTGGGGCGCGGGACGGAGTTCACGCTGCGGCTGCCGCTGACGCTCTCGATTGCCGATGCGATCATCGCGGCGGTGGGCGACGAGGTGTGTGCGATTCCGCAGAGCGCGGTCGACGAGATCGTGCAGGTGCCAAGCGCCGAGCGAAGGGCGATTCGCGACACGGAGGTCGTGCCGTATCGCGGGGGGCTGTTGCCGTTCCGGCGGTTGCGGGCGCTGTTTGGGATCGAACCACGCGAGGAGGAAGCGATGACGCTGCTGGTGTTGAGCTCGGAGCGTGGGGCGACGGGGTTGGTGGTCGACCGGGTGTTGACGCGGCGGGAGATCGTGGTGCGGCCGCTCGAAGATCCGCTGGTGCGGGTGCCGGGGATTTCCGGCGCGACGGAGCTTGGCGACGGCCGTCCGATTCTGATTCTCGATCCCATCGCGCTGACGAGCGGCGTGGTGCGCCCGCCGGCGGCCGCTCCGGACGTGGCGGGAACCTGACGCGACCATGAATTCCACCGACACCTACATCATCTTCGAACTGGATTCGGCGGCCTATGCGGTGCGCAGCTCCGACGTGCAGCACGTGGAGATGCTGGAGCATGTGACGCGGGTGCCGAACACGGCGGCGGCGGTCGACGGGGTGGTGTTTTCGCGCGGGCAGGTGTTTCCGGCGCTCAATCTTCGGGCGCGGTTTGGCCTGCCGCGCCAGCCGTATACGCCCAGCACGCGGCTGATTTTTCTGCGGGTGAAGGATCGCGTGGTGGCGTTGATCGTGGATTCGGCGCGCGCGTTCGAGCGGATCGAGCCGAGTGCGATCCGGCCGGTGCAGGAAACGCTGGTCGGCATCGACGGGAACCACGTGGAGGGGGTGGCGACTGTGAAAGGCCGCAGCGTGCTCCTTTTGAATATCGGCGTGGTGTTGACGCTCGAGGAAATCACCACGCCTGCGCTCCCCGCCGCGACCGAGCCAACCCCTTAACCGATTCCAAGCCATGCCCAAACCGAAGCCCACCGCGACCCCTGCCGATCCCGAGACCCTCGAAAACACTCCTGCCGGACGCGCGGCGCGCGAACGCGGCGACCTGGCGTCGCGAATCGCGAGCGGTGCCGCCAGTCAGGTGCGATCGCTGGATTCGGCGGCGGCGGAAGCGGCGGAGCTGACGCGGTCGCTGAAGGAAACGGCGAGCCAGGCGCAGCAAGTCACGCGATCGGGCGAGGACATCGCTTCGTCGGTGAACGAACTGGCGGCGTCGATCGAGCAGATCACGGGCAACAGTGCGGCGATCGTCGCGGCGGCGTCGCAGACGAGCGTGGCGATCAAGGAGATTGCCGCGGGAACGAACTCGGTGACGGGCACGACGCAGGAGATGGCGACGTCGGCGGACGAGTTGACGGCGGCGATCAACGAAGTGGCTGCTTCGATCCGGAGCGTGACGAGGGATTCGGAGTCGCTGGCGTCGGGTTTGAACGAGACGGCGGCGTCGATCGAGGAGATGGGCCGTTCGGTGCAGGGGGTGTCGCGTCACGCCGACGAACTGTCGGCGGCGGCCGAGGAGACGTTGTCGTCGATGAACGAGATGGCGGCGTCGATCGAGGAAGTGGCGGCGATGTCGGAAGGTCTGGCGGCGTCGGTGGAGGAGACTTCGACCTCGATCGAGGAGATGGCGCGATCGATCCAGTCGGTGGCGCAGAACAGCGAGCGGATTTTGGAGGCGGCGACCAATGCCAACACGAGTGCGGTGCAGATGGATCGCACGACGCGCTCGGTGGGAGATCTGGTGAAGCGGACGCAGGACGTGTCGACGAAGGCGTCGCGCGACGCGGAGGAGGGCGGGCAGATGATTCGCAAGTCGATCGACGGCATCGGGCGCGTGGCGAAGGCGATGAGCAATTCGACCCAGGTGATGCGGGAGTTGAACAATCAGACGACGGAGATCGGCGGGATCGTGAACACGATCAATGTAATCGCCGAGCGCACGAACCTGCTCTCGCTCAACGCCTCGATCGAGGCGGCGCGGGCGGGGGATGCGGGGAGGGGGTTTGCCGTGGTGGCCGAGGAGATCCGCAATCTGGCGGATCGCTCGGCGAAGGCGACGGCGGACATCGCGCGCATCGTGCGGAATCTCGAGAACGTGACCCGCGACGCCACGCAGGCGGCGGTCGAGGGCGCGCGTGTGGCCGAGGAATCGAATGCGCAGGCGGAGAGCGGCTCGGCGGGTTTGCAGAAGATTTTGGAAGGGATTCGGACGAGCGCGACGCTGGTGGCGGAGATCAGCCGTGCGACGGACGAGCAGCTGGTGGCGGGCAAGCACGTGACGGAGGCGATTGCGGTGACGACGGTGCAGGCGCGGCAGGTGACGACGGCGACGGCGGAGCAGGCGAAGGGGGCGGCGGGTATCGTGCAGGCGGCGACGCAGATGCGCAAAGTCACCAAGGAAGTGTCGCAGGCGATGGCCGAGCATGGCCGGGCGGCGCGCGAAGTCGTGAAGGCGGCGCAATCGACGAGCAGCATTGCGGTGCAGTTGCGGAAGGCGACGGCCGAGCAGTCGACCGGGGTGGCGCAGATCGTATTGGCCATCGACGAAATGCGAAAGGCGGGCATTTCGACCTCGAAGGCGATCGCCGAGCAATCGACGGCGACGGAGCAGATTGCGAAGGAGGCGGATCGCGTGTCGAAGATGGTGAAGTCGTTGAATCATGCCATGCAGGAACAGTCGGCGGGCACGAATCAGATCACGGAAGCGGTGGAGAACCTGCGGGTGCAGTCGGAGCAGGCGTCGCGGGGATTGCAGGAGCAGGCGCGGGCGCTGCGGGACATGTCGCAGGCGACGCAAGGTGTGGCACAGCAGATCAAGTCGATCACGCAGGCGAACATCGAGAATTCGGCGTCGGCCGAAGCGGTGGCGAGCAGCCTGAGCGAGATCCGCGCGGTCACGACGCAGAATCTGGCGGACGCGGGGGCCCTGGAGGATCGGATGCGGGGCGAAACCCGAGAGCGGCGGGCGAGAAAAAAAGGCGCGGCGGGTGCGAACGCGACGCCCGATGATGGTTCCATGACTCCATGACATCGCCCCGGGCGCCGGACGCCCCCGCTTTTTCGTCGGTTCCCCAGCCGGTGCCCACGCTCCTGCGCGATCTCGTGCATGAGCATACGGGTTCGTATTTCGAGACGGACCGGCTGGATCTGATGATGGACAAGCTGCAGCCGCGGCTGGCGGCGACGGGCAGCGCGACGTTTCTCAATTACTTTTACCTGCTCAAATACGATCAAGGGGCGGCGCAGGAGTGGCGGCGGGTGATGGACGCGTTTTCGGTGCAGGAGACGTATTTCTGGCGCGAGTTCGACCAGATCCGGGCGCTGGTCGACGAGGTGGTGCCGCGGTGGTTTCGGGGGACGACGGCGCCGCTGCGGATCTGGAGTGCGGCCTGCGCGACGGGGGAGGAGCCCTACACCATTGCGATGGCGTTGGAGGAAGGCGGGTGGGGGCGTCATCCGATCGAGATCATTGCGAGCGACGCGAGCGAAGCGGCGCTGGCGAAGGCGCGGGAGGCGGTTTATCGCGAGCGCTCGTTCCGGGCGCTGCCGGCGGACCTCCGGGCGAAGTATTTCGAGAGCCGTGCGGGCGGCGAGGGATTGCGGCGGAGCCTGGCGGACCGGGTGACGTTTCGCTGGGCGAACCTGGTGAATCCGGCGACGTATTCGGAGATTGGCGACGTGCACGTGATCTTCTGCCGCAACGTGTTCATCTATTTTTCCACCGAAGCGATCCGGCGGGTGGCGGCGGCGTTTTCGCGGCAGCTGACGGGGGACGGATACCTGTTCATCGGGGCGTCGGAGTCGTTGTTGAAACTGACGGACCGCTTCGAGTTGCAGGACGTGCGGGGCGCATTCGCCTACATGCCGGCGGCCGAGGGAGGGTCCCGATGAAGGCGCCGATCCGGGTGCTGGTGGTCGACGACTCGGCGTTTGCGCGGAAGGTGGTGCGGGAGATTTTCGCGGCCAGCGGGTGGGTGGACGTCGTCGGCACGGCGCGGGATGGCGAGGAGGCGCTGGAGCTCACGGCGTCGCTGCAGCCGGACCTGGTGATTTCGGATTTGCGGATGCCGAAGGTGGACGGGGTGAATTTCGTGCGCCGACAGATGGCGGTGAGGCCGTTGCCGATCCTGATCCTGTCGTCGGCGGCGCAGGACGAAGCGGAGGTGGTGGAGGCGTTGAGCGCGGGGGCGATCGACGTGGTGCAGAAGCCGACGGCGCTGGCGACGGACGACCTGAAGGCGGTGCGCGATGCGTTGGTGGAGAAAGTCCGCGAGGCGATGAGCGTGCCCGTGGAGAATCTCGTGCGGGAGCTCGCGCCGGCCATTCCGGTGGTGCGAGGCACGCGAGCGGCGAAGGTGGATATCGTGCTGATCGGGATTTCGACGGGGGGGCCGCAGGCGTTGCGGCGGATGATCCCGCTCTTGCCAGCGGATTTTCCCGTGCCAATTGCGATCGTGCTGCACATGCCAGTCGGTTACACGGCGCTGTATGCGGAAAAGCTGAACGAAGTCTGTGCGATGGAGGTCAAGGAGGCGGCGGACGGCGATGTATTGCGGCCGGGGCGGGTGTTGGTGGCGGCGGCGGGCCGGCATCTGTTATTCGAGCGCCGGGGCGAGTCGGAGGTGGTGGCGCTGCTCAGTGCGCAGCCGGTGGAGAAGATTCATCGTCCGTCGGTGGACGTCCTGTTTCGGTCGGCGGCGGAGACGTATGGTGAGCGGGTGCTGGCGGTGGTGATGACGGGGATGGGGGACGACGGGAAGGAAGGGGCGGCGTGGGTGAAGGCGAGGGGCGGGCGCGTGCTGACGGAGGCAGAAAAAAGTTGCGTCATTTATGGGATGCCCCGGTCTGTAGTGGAGGCTGGATTGAGCGATGACCAGGTATCCCTGGATGAAATGGCCCAGACAATCACCCGTTCCGTATGACAAAGAAGTTCCTGATCGTTGATGATTCGGCGTTGGCGCGACGCACGTTGAAACAGCATCTCGAAGGGATGGGTTATACGGTGGAGGAGGCGGCGGACGGAGCGCAGGCGTTGGAGCGATTTTATCTGGGGGCGCCGGACGTGGTGATCCTGGATATGGTCATGACGGGGATGTATGGCCTGGAGGTGCTCACGAAGATGCGCGAGATGAAGCCGGATGCCGCGGTGATCGTGGCGACGGCGGATATCCAGAAGTCGACCGCCGAGCAGGCGCGCGAGGCGGGGGCGCGGGCGCTGCTCAACAAGCCGGTCAGCCGGGATGCGCTGGCGGCGACGGTGCAGACGGTGTTGAGCGGGGGGCACACATGGAGCTGACCCTGCACCAGAAGGATACGCTGACGGAGCTGATCAACATCGGCTACGGGCGGGCGGCGGGGGCGTTGTCGGAGCTGACGGGCTATCGCATCACGCTCGAGGTGCCGCAGATTTCCATGCACGAGATCGAGGCGATCGCGCCGATGTTGCAGGAGTTGATCGCGGAGGACGTCGCGAGCGTGAGCCAGGGGTTTTCGGGTCCGATTTCGGGTCGGGCGCTGCTGATGATGGATGGTCCGGCGGCGGTGGAGTTGAGCAAGCTGTTGACGGACGATCGCACGGGGTCCGGTGAGCTGGATTCGAGCGCCCGGGAGATCATCACGGAGGTGGGTAACATTCTGTTGAACGCGTGCCTCGGGGTGTTTGGCAATCTGCTGGAGGTGCATGTCACCTTCGCGGTGCCGCAGCTGGTGGTGAAAACGGTTTCGAAAGTCTTCGAGCAGATCACGCAGCAGACGATCGACCAGCTGCACTACGGCCTGATGATTCACACGCGGTTCTTTGTCCGCGCGGGGAACGTGACCGGTTACCTGGTGATCGTGCTGGGGATCGCGTCGCTCGACCGGCTGCTGCTGGAGCTCAGCCGGTGGGAGCAGAGGCAGGTGGAGTAAGCGACATGAGGGCGCAGGAACAAGCGGGTGCGGAGCCGGCGTTCAGCGCGACGGCGGCGATGGGCGCGTGGATGCACGAGATCGCCCCGTTCGGAATTTTCACGACCGACACGAACCTCGTGATTCGCAGCTGGAATCAATGGCTGGTGACGCAGAGCGGGCTCAGCGCGGAGTCGGTGGTCGGGCGGAGCTTGCTCGAGGTCTTTCCGGAGTTGGAGGAGCGAAAGCTGACGGAACGTTTCACGCGGGCGCTGGAGGGCGAGATCAGCCTGCTTTCGACGGCGCTGCACCAGTATCTCATCCCGCTTCGCACGGACGCGGAGCCGGGTGTGCCTTACATGCTGCAGACGGCCCGGATCGCGCCGCTGCCGGATGCGGGGAAGGTCGTGGGGACGATCACGATCATCGAGGACGTGACGCAGCGGGAAACGCAGGCGGCGATTCTGCAGCGGCAACAGGAAGTCGACCGGCTGCTGTCGTCGTCGCTTTCGAAGTTGCTGCAATCGACGGATCCGGCGAGCGACCTGACGGAGATCTTTCTCTCGGTGGCGCCGTCGCTGGCGCTGGATGCGCATGCGAGCTACCTGTTCGATGCGGAGACGGCGACGCTGAGGCTGCGGACGAGCGCGGGCATCCCGGCGCAGCAGCGGGAGGCGATCGCGAACCTGCCGGTGAGCGAGGCGGACAAGACCGAGAGGTCGACCTGGAACGTGGAATTACCGGCGACCCGTGCGGCGCATTTGGAGCGGTTGCGCCAGATCGGGTTGCAGGGCAGCTGTGTATTTCCGCTCGCGATTGGGGCGCGGCTGATCGGGCTGGTGTCGTTTGGCAGCTACGAGATGGCGGAGCTGCCGGCGACGAATGTGGCGACGTTGGGGCGCATCGCGCGGTATGTGGCGATCGTCATCGACCGGACGGTGCGCGAGCGTGAAGCGGTGGCGTCGGCGCGGGCGAAGGACGATTTTCTGGCGGCGCTGTCGCACGAACTGCGAACGCCGCTCAATCCGGTCCTGCTGGTGGCGAGCGATTCGGCGTTGAACCCGGATTATCCGGCGAGCGCGCGCGAGGCGTTTCGGGCGATCGAGAAGAACGCGCTGCTGGAGGCGCGGCTGATCGACGACCTGCTCGATCTCACGCGGATCGAGCATGGGAAGATGGCGCTGGAGTCGCAGCGGATCGACGTGCACGCGACGCTGCGCGATGCGATCGGGATGGTGCGGGCGGACGCGAGCGAGCGCGGGCTCGCGTTGGAGACGAAACTGGATGCGGAATGGACGACGATTCTCGGCGATTCCGGACGGCTGCAGCAGGTGTTCTGGAACATCCTGAAGAACGCGATCAAGTTCACGCCCACCGGGGGCCGGGTGAGCGTGCGGACGGAAACGCTGCCCGCGAGCGACGAGATCAAAATCCAAATTTCGGATACGGGGATCGGCCTGGAGCCGGGCGAGCTGGCGCGAATCTTCGGCGCCTTCATCCAGGGCGATCACGCGGAGCAGGGGCGCAGCCATCGATTTGGAGGCCTGGGCCTCGGCCTGGCGATCAGCCGGCGGCTGGTGCAGATGCATGCGGGCCACATCGAGGCGACGAGCGAAGGAAGGAATCATGGGGCGGTGTTCACGGTCCGGCTGCCCTTGACGGAGGGTGCGGAACTGGGGCCGAGAAGGAGTTCGAAGCGGAACGGCGGAGCGGGAGCGGATCGGGAAACGGCGAAGCCGGACACGGCGGGAGAGGCGGGCAGACTTTTGTTGATCGAAGATCACGAGCCGACGCGGTCGGCGTTGACGCAGCTGCTGGTGCGTCGGGGTTTCGACGTGGTGGCCGTTGGTGGATACGAGGCGGCGCTGGGCGCGGCGGAGAAGGAGGGATTCGATCTGGTGTTGTCCGACATCGGCCTGCCGGACGGCGATGGATTCGAGCTGATGCGGACGTTGAGCACGCGGCACGGGTTGCTGGGCGTCGCGCTGACGGGATATGGGATGGAGCAGGACATCGCGAAGAGCCGCAGCGCGGGGTTTGTCGCACATCTGACGAAGCCGGTGAGCGTGGCGATGCTGGACCGCGCGGTGCAAACGGCGTTCGAGAAGCGTCGACTGCGGGACGCGTGAGGCGGCGGCGGGTCAACCGCGGCGAGCGAGCGCGGCGACGGTGGAGACGAGGACAGCGGGCTCGACGGGCTTGGCGAGATGATGGCGGAAGCCGGCGGCGAGGGTGCGCTGGATATCCTGTTCGCGGGCGAGGGCGCTAAGGGCGGCGGCGGGGAGATCGGCGCCGCCGGGAAGGGTGCGGATGCGGCGGATGAGTTCGTAGCCGTCTTGATTCGGCATGCCGATGTCGCTGAGCAGGACGTGGGGATGCACGAGTTGGAAAAGCTCGAGGGCATCGGCGACGCTGCTGCTGAGGTGAACGCGGGCGCCGTGGCTTTGGAGCACGCGTTTCACGAGGTTGGCGGAATCGGGTTCGTCTTCGACGACGAGGACGGCGACGTCGGAGAGGTCGACGCCGGCGGGCGGCGTTTGGTGATTGGCGGGCGGCGTGGAACCGGTGGCGGCCAGGTGCGGGATTGGCGGCGCGGGGAGGAGCGGGAGCGAGACACTGAAGGTGGCGCCGCGGCCGAGGCCGGGACTGTCGGCGCGGACTTCGCCGCCGTGGAGTTCGACGAGCTGCATGACGATCGAGAGACCGAGGCCGAGGCCGCCGTGCTGGCGCGTGGTGGAGGCGTCGGCCTGGCGAAAGCGTTCGAAAACGTGGGGCAGAAAATCGGGGGCGATGCCGGCGCCGTTGTCCTGCACGCGGAGGAGGATGTTGGGCGACCGGTGATCGAGGAAGACGTCGACCTGGCCGCCGACGGGCGTGAACTTGATCGCGTTGGACAGGAGGTTCCAGACGACCTGCTGCAGCCGGGTGCGGTCGCCCATGACTTCGGAGCGGTCGGTGGCGAAGCGGGTGACGATGCGAATGCGTTTGGCGTCGGCGGCGGTGCGGACCGAATCGATCGCGGCGGCGACGACCACAGTGAAGTCGATGCGTTGGACGAGAAGGCGAACCTTGCCGGAGGCGATCCGGCTCATGTCGAGCAGGTCCTCGATGAGCTGGGCCTGGACGCGGGTGTTGCGCTCGATGATTTCGAGGCCTTCGGCGAGCTCGGAGGGAGAGTTGGAGCTTTCCTGCAGGACCTGGGTCCAGCCGAGGATCGCGTTGAGGGGAGTGCGGAGCTCGTGGGAGAGGGTGGCGAGGAAATCGTCCTTCAGGCGGCTGGTGCGTTCGGCCTCGGCGCGGGCGGCGCGTTCGCTTTCGAGGAGGCGTTCGCGTTCGGCGGCGGCGGCGTGGCGCTCGGTGACGTCGCGCATGATTTTCGCGAGGCCGATGCGGCGGCCGAGGGCGTCGGTGACGACGGTCATGAGTCCGGTGACGTAGAAGCGGGAGCCGTCCTTGCGCATGTGCCAGCGGTCGTCGGCGGCGCGGCCGGCGGATTTGGCGGTGGCGATTTCCTTTTCGGGTTCGCCGCGGGCCTGGTCTTCGGGGGTGAACAGGATGCGGGCGGAGCGGCCGAGAATATCGTCGCCGGTGTAGCCGAGGAGGCGTTCGGCGCCGGCGTTCCAGTGGGTGACGAGGCCGTCGTCGTCGAGGAGGAAGATGGCGTAATCGGGCAGGCTATCGACGACGAGTCGGTAGCGGGCTTCGCTTTCGAGGAGTTCGGACTCGATCGCTTTCTGGCGTGTGACGTCGAGCGTGATGCCTTCGAAATGGGCGGGTTGGCCGGAGGGATTGCGAAAGGCGCGGCCGGACGCGTGGATCCAGCGCGTGCGGCCGTCGGGTGCAACGGCGCGAAACTCGACGTCGTAGCGCGAGCCGTCGGCGATGGAGCGCTCGACGGCGGCGCGCACGTGAGCGCGGTCGTCGGGATGGACGCGGGCGTAGAACGTGGCGATGTCGATGGGGGCATCGGGCGGGAGGAAAAATTGCTCTTTGCAGCGATCGCTCCAGGTGAGTGCGCCGTCGGGGAGCATCCAGGAAAATGTGCCGATCTCGGCGGCCTCGGCGGCGAGGTGGAGTTGTTCGCGCAAGTGGGCGAGGCTCTCGGTGGCGTGGCGGAGCTCGCTGATATCGAGCAGAACGCCGGCGAGGCGGACGGCTTCGCCGGCGTCGTTGCGTTCGACATGCCAGCGCGCGAGCACGCGGCGCGGGTGATCGCGGTCGGCGACGATGCGGTATTCGACTTCGCCGCCGTCGCCGCGAACCATGGACTCCTCGACGCGGCGGCGAACGAGGGAGGCATCTGCGGGGTCAATGGCGGCGAGGTAGGTGTCGAGGGAGGTGCCGCGGACCTGATCGGGCGTGATGCGAAACCAGCGGGCGAGGTTGGCGTCGCCGCGGATTTGGTTGGCGGGAAATTCCCAGATCCAGGTGGCGACCTGGCCGGAGAACACGGCGGCTTCGACGCGGACGCGCGCTTCCTGCAGGGAGCGGCGCTGCTCGGCGAGCTCGCGGTGGGTTTGCTCGAGCTCCTCGGTGCGGCGGGCGAGATCGTGGCGGGTGGCGTCGACGCGGGAGCGGAGCGTCTCGTTGGCGAAGTGGTGGGAGCGTTCGGTTTCCTGAAGGCG
>JAEZAD010000110.1 GCA_023430565.1 Verrucomicrobiota bacterium | reverse complement strand
TTCAAAGTCGCCGTGCCGTCCACGATCCCGTCGGACAACTCCCCGCAAAAAGTCCCGATCGCCACCGCCACGCTTTCCACCGCGCCGGAATACCGCACCACGCCGAAACTGCTCCCCTCCGCCTTTCTCACCGCCAAAGTCACCAACAGCTCCGACTACCCGCTCCTCGCCGGCGGCATGAGCGTGTTTCTTGACGACACGTTCGTCGCCACCAGCGCGCTCCGCACCGTCATGCCAGGCGAGCAGTTCGACCTCGCGCTCGGCGCCGACGAGGGCATCAGCGTCAAACGCACCCTCAACAACCGCTTCACCGAAGACACCGGCGTCGTCTCGAAGAGCAAACGCATCACCTACGACATCACGATCACGGTCCAAAACAACAAGCGCACGCCCGCCAAAGTCGTCGTGCGCGACCAACTCCCGCTCTCGCGCCACGAGAAAATCGTCGTGAAACAACTCGCGCCCGACGACCGCCAGCTGAAGCCCGACGCCGAAGGCGTGCTCCAATGGACGCTCGACCTGAAGCCCGGCGAAAAACGCGACCTCCCGCTCCGCTTCTCCGTGGAGCACCCCGCCGACTTCAACGTCATCGGCCTCGAGTAACGAAAAGCGCCCGCCGCCCGCGGGCGCTTTTCCCTTTGCCGCCCCGCTCGCGCTCTGCCACCAACGCGCCCCGTGTCGTCCACCGAGCGCTCCCAGAGCCAGGCTTCCCGCACCCATCGCACTGTCCCGTGGCTGCTCGCCGCTGCGTTCCTGCTCTTCGCCGCCGGTGTGTTTTTCCCGTTTTTCAACGTCACGAAATTCTGGCTGTTCCACGATGCGATCTCGGTCGTCGGCGGGATCATCACCTTGTTTCAGGAAGGCGAATACTTCCTCTTCATCGTGCTCACGCTGTTCACGCTCGTGTTTCCCTGCGTGAAACTCGGGCTGCTCGCGATCATCTGGCTCGAGCGCGAACATAATCTGATCCGTGTCCAACGCCTTCACCGCTGGGTCGAACACCTGGGCAAATGGTCGATGCTGGACGTCTTCGTCGTCGCGATCCTCATCGTCGCCATGAAATCCGCCGCCGTCGCCGATCTTCAAATCGGCCCCGGCCTTTATCTCTTCACGTTCTCCGTCGTCGCGACCCAGTTCGCCTCCGCGTTCGTCGCGCGCCTGCTCGAGCGTTCTGCGCCTTAGGTCATTCACCCGTCGCCGCAGCGGCCCGGTTAACCACCGAAGCCCAGAGGACTCGGAGAAGAGGCCCGGCCGGATTGATCTCCGTGCCTCGGTGTCTCCGTGGTGACCCGACTTCAGACGCGATCACTGGGCCGCCCGAAAACGCTCCGGCGCCAGCTTCGCCGCCTGCTCGAGATGTCGCCGCGCCGGACCTGGACGCCCCGCCCGCAACAACGCCTCGCCCAGCGCGTAATGCGCGTCGGCGTAATACGGCGCGAGCCCCACCGCCTCCGCTCCACTCTGCGTCGCCTCGTCCACCCGTCCGGCCGCGAGTTGCAGCACCGACAAACGCACATGCGCGCGTGCGTTGTCTGGCCGCTTTTCCGCCGTATCCGTCCAGAGGACGAGCGCATCGCGATAATCCATGTTACGCGTCACGGTCGCTGCGCCCGCGGCCAGCGCGAGCACAGCGCAAACCACATAACTCCGCCGGCCCACCACGCGATGCAGTCCGAGCACGACCAGCGTCACAATCGCGGCTAGCGGCAGATGCATGCGACTCTCCGCGATCGGCTCCGCCGCCACCGGCCAGACACTCGATGTCGGCACGAGCAGCAGAAACAACCACGCCCCAAGAAACCCGCGCGACCTCGCCTGCCACACCGCCACACCCGTCGCCACCAGCAGCGCCAAAAGAAAAAACGCCGGCGGCAGCACCCATACGAGCTCCCTCGGCTGCACGAGGCCGTAGTCGAACACCAGCGGTTGCGGCCACAAGGCCAGCCGCAGGTAATGCACCACCGCCTGACATTGCACCTGCAGATAACGCAGCGGTGACAACGGCTCGCCCCACGGCACCGGCTCGCTGCGAATATTGCCCGTCACGACATTCACCGCCACGAGCACGCCCGTCGCCATCAGCGCCGCATAAAACCCACGCCGCGCCCGCCACGTTTCGCCAAAACTCCCCGTCAGAAACGTGCGATCGTAAAGCAGCACCAGCACCGGCGCGACGATTGTGCTTTCATGCACCGCCATCCCCACCCCGCAGGCCACCACCGACGCCGCCCGCCAGCCCCGCACAAACGCCCACAAGGTCAGCACGACACACCATCCGCCCAACAATTCCGGCCGCCGCCCGAGGTCCGTCACCGCCGCCGTCTGCAACGGATGCAGCATCCAGATCGCCGCGGTTGCCAGCGCCAGCATCGTCGCGTGCGCACCAAACCGCTCCCGCAGATGCGGCAGCCGCAACGTGTGCCGCAGCACGCCGAAAATTCCCAGCGCCGTCGCCACCTGCACGCTCACGTTCAACCCACGTTCCAGCCCAAGATTCGTCCCCGCGAACGGAAGCCACCACGACGGCCGCGGCACCGCCGCGAATTCGCCGCCGAAGCTGTTGAACCAAGCCGCCGCCGCGGCCGCGCTCAGTGCCGCGACCGCCAACACGGTCGACATGTGCCCGAAGGACGCCTTGCGCTCGGAGGTCATCGCGAAAAGACGGCAAGTTGAACGGTCGCCGCGCGCCGCGCGAGGAAACGAATCGAAAACTCCGTCCTCCGGTCACGCCCCTCGCAATCGCCGTCAATGACCGCCCGCCTACCGTCCCGCCCGCTGCAACTCCCGCGCACTCTGCAGATTTCCGCGCGCCGTCGCATTGTCCGGCTGCCGCCGCAACACCTCCTCGTATTCGCGCACGGCCTCGTCGAACCGCCGTGAAACGAGCAACGCATTCGCGAGATTGTTGCGCGCCGGCACGTGCGCCGGATCGATCGCGAGCGCCGCGTGATAAGCGACCATCGCCTCGTCGATCCGCCGCGCTTTCGCGAGCAGATTACCCCACGCAAACTGCGTTTCGGCCGACGGCGGCCCCACGCGCAGCGCCTCCTGATACGCCGCCGCCGCGCCCGCGAGATCTCCCGCCCGGGCCAGCAGGTTCCCGAGCGCGAGCTGAGCCGGCGCAAAACTCGGATCGCGCCGCACCGCCTCACGAAGTTCCCGTTCGGCCGCGGCCCGATCGCCCTGCTTCTCTCGCAATATACCCAACTGGTAGCGCGCGGATGCAGACTCCGGGGCCTCGCGCAGAATCTCGTCCAAATATCGCTCCGCGTCGTCGAACCGCGATTCCTTCACCGCCAGCCCGGCGAGACTTGCGCGCGCCTCCGCCGCGGCGGGATCGTCGCGCAACACCGCTTCGAACTGCGCACGCGCTTCCTCGTCGCGGCCCAGCTGCATCAGCACCTTCCCGAGATTAATCCGCGCGTGCACATGGCGCGTGTCGGCCTCCACCGCCGCCCGCAGGTGCGCCAATGCCTCCTGCCATTCGCCACGGCTCGCGAGAATTGTGCCGAGGCTGTAATGCGCCAGCGCATGATTCGGCTGGAGCGCGATCGCCCGCCGAAATGCCGACGCCGCCTCGTCGAATTCACCCGCTTCATGCAGCGCCCGACCGAGATTGTGCTGCGCGCGCGCGTTCTCCGGTCGTTTTCGGACTGTGTCCGACCAAAGCGCGACTTCGGAGAGATGCACCGCATTGCGCGCGATCGTCGCGGCGGCGAGACCCGCGACGACCAGCCCAGCCAGCGCCGCCCGAAGACCCGGATGCCCCGGCAGCGATCGCAGTCCAGCGGCCGCCAGCGCCACGATCGGTGCGAGCGCGAGATACATCCGATGCTCGGCCATCGTCTGCGTGGCCACGGGCACAAAACTCGAACTCGGTGCCAGCAGCAGGAAAAAGCTCACCGCGAGAAATCCGGCGGCACGGTTGCGCACCGCCAGCCCGAGCGCGATCGCGCCCGCGCCGAGGAGAAAGGCCAGTTGCATCCATACCTCGGATACGGAACCGGTCGTCGCCGCCCCGTAATCGAAGACCTGTCCCGCCGGCCAAAACGCCAGCCGCAGGTAGCGCACGATCGCCGCGCATTGGGTGAGAAAATATACGCCCGGTCCGATCTCCGCCTCGAACCCCGCCGAACCGCCGCGGCCTTCGGTCGCAAAGACCAGCCAGACGAGCGGAATCCAACTGGCGAACAGGGCCGCATGCACCCGACCGTGGCCCTGCCAGGCGGCGCGAAACGACCCGGAGACGAACGCGCGATCATACAACAAAACGACGAGCGGTGCGGTCGCGACCGTCTCTTTCGTGAGCATGCCCAGGCCGCAGGCGAGCGCCGCCACCACAAACCATCCAGCACGCCCGGTTCCGTTCGCCGCGCCTCGTATGAAGCCATACAGCGTCAGCAAATGGAACACGCCCGCGAGCGATTCCGCGCGCTGCACCACGTAGGTCACCGCCGCGGTTTGTAGCGGATGGAGCGACCAGATCAGGGCAATCGCCAGCGCCGTCCAGCTCGCCGCCGTCTCGTTTCGTTTCGCACGAATCAACGTGCGCCGAACGATTCCGAACAACACCAGCGCCGCCGCCGCATGGATCAGCACATTGGTCAGACGAAACCCCCGCACATCGAGACCGTGCACGGCGTGATCGAGCGCGAACGAAAAATTCAGGACGGGACGGCCGCTGACGGTTTCGCCGCCGGTCGCGGGAGGACGCGTCCAATCGAGCGACGGAAAACGACGGATCGTCTCGTTCGCGAGAATCGAGCTGTGATCGTCGAGCTCGAACGGCGCCGGGAGGCTCGTCCACCACGTCGCCATCACCGCCATGACGATAGCGACTCCCGCCAGCCACGGCGGTGGGACCATCCACCGTGCGTCGCGAGTTGAAGCCGTATTCATGAATCCAGAACAGCGGTGACGCTGACGCCGCGGCTTCGAAGTCGCAAAAGAAAAGCTCCCTCACGAGGAGGGAGCTTGAAGTGATTCGCTTGAAATCGCCGCTTAGAACTCGAACGACGCCGTCAGGATGAACTGACGCGGATCGATGATGCGGAAGGAATACGGCGATCCGTCGTAGTTCACCGCGACCGGCCGCAGTTCGCCACCCTCGAAGACATTCATGACATTGAGCTGCAGTTTCATCCGGACCTTGTCGTCGAACAGGGGACGACGGTAAGCGATCCAGAGGTCGGTGTAGTATTGAGCGTCGTCGTAGATCGGGCGGGACACGTCCGAAATGTCCATCACCGGCTGGCCGCCGTAGAGATTAACGCCGCTGGCTTTTCCCAAATAGCCGATGACAGCTTCGTCTTCCCAGCGCTGGCTGCCACCGATGCTGAAGCCGCGCAGCGCGCCTTCCGTGAAGTTGTAGGTCGTCAGGAACGACCAGCGATATTTGCGCTGACCCATCACGGATTGGCCCTGCAGATCGCGGTCGAGCGCGAGCTGCGGCATGACGACGCCGTTATAATAATCCTCGGGGTTGTCGAAGCCATTGGCCGTCTCCGGGAACAGCTCGCTGCGATAACCGTAGGAGCTCCAGAAGTTCGTCAGGTTCACTTCGCGACCGCCGCTGGTCGTGTAGGAGGCCAGGTCCGAATATTGCGGGAGCAGATAGTCGCTCGCCTTCGCGGCTTTCCAGACGGCCATGCGCTCGGCTTCCCAAGGCATGAACTCTTTCAACACGCTGGCGTATTTGGTGTCCTGTTTGCCGAAGGTGAACTTGAGCGTCCATTCCGGCGTCGGGTTGTAGTTGATCTCCGCTTCGACACCCTTGGCTTCCGCATTCCGCGTCGCGCCACGCGCGAACGGGCGGGTTGAGTAGTAATCGTATTCCTGCTTCCAGATCACCTCGGCCGCGTCCTGGACCGCCTGCTCTTCCGTCTGGCTGAGGTTCGTGCCGAAGCCTTCCGCGGTCGGATCGTAGCCCATGTTGATCAGGGAGATCGTGCGGGCCCAATTGCGGAACAGGGTCTCGTCGACGTTGTTCGCCAGGCGATTGAAGACATTCGGCGCGGAAATGTTTTCGTTTTCGTTCGACGCTTCGAACCACGTCACGCGAGCGAAGAGCTTCTCATCGAGGACCGAGAACTGGAAGCCGTAGTCCTTGCCGTTGCCGGTCGGCTTCGGCAGCTGGTTGCCGTAGAAATCGCCCAACGCGGTCGCGGGGGGATTGAAGTTCGACGATTCGTTGTAGCTGACGCCGAAGCTGCGGACGAACTGCCAGAGCTGCGACCCGCTGTCGGCGCGGCTCTCGATCGTGTTCCAGTTCTTGAAGGGGCGCAGAACGCCGCCGAGAGTGCGGGTGGTGCCCGACATCTCGCTATAGGGGCCCCAGCGGTTGAAGATCAGGTCGCGTTGGAGAACGCCGTCCTTCCATTTGTCCGCATTCGTGATCGCGGGAGCGATGACGTTGCCGTCCGAATCCACGATGGCGGGCAGACCGGAGTTGGTGACGCGCGCCTTATACTCGTCCTTGCGCACGCCGAAGGTGGCGACAAGCCGGTCGTTCCAGAGATGGCTGGTGATGCCGGCGCTGAGCGAATCGACGATGCGCTGATTGCGGCCGGTGCTGGCGTCGATGTCCTGGAATGCGTGCGTGACGTTGAAGGACTGGAAGCTCGACGACTCATAGTCATAGGCCTGGATGTCACCGGTGTAGCTCAGGTAGTCCCAATAACCGGCCGCGCGCGTGACCACGCCGTTCGGATCGTTCGGCGAGGCGAGATAGTAAGTGCGGCGGAGTGAGTTGCCCGTGCCACGATTCCAGCCAGTGGGCTCGCCCGCGGCATTGTTGTTCGGATTCGGAAGATAACGCAGGCGGCCCGCGTCCGTCGCAGCGGAAAGATACTGCAGCCGCTGGCGAACAGTCGTGGTCATGTATTCGTCGCGCGACCAAAGACCGAGGAGCTGATGGCGACCGAGCCACTTCAGCCAGCCGTCCTTCTGCGTGAAGTCGGGAGTCCAGGCCAGCATCGCCCGGTAGTGATCGTCGTTCTGTTCGTTGATGTAGCTGTCGGGATCCTGCTCCTCGACGTAAGTCTTCCCGAAATACGGATTGGGCTGGCCGTTGGGGAGGTTGATGTTCGTGTCGACGAACAGGGTCGGGACGTTCAGCTGGCCCAACGTGTAGTTCGACCGCTGGAAGTAATCCTGACGGAACCAGCCGGCGCTGAAGAAGAGATCGGCGGGCAGTTCCTGCTCGAACTCGAGATTGTAATTCCGGTTCTTCGCGTCGCCGAAATTCATCGAGTTGAGGTTGATGTCGCGCCAGTCGTAGATCGACCGGTCGGTCACGCTGGGATAGCGGTAGCTGTTGGCGAAGATGCCGTTGCCCGCGCCGGTCCAGCCGGCGGAACCCGTGTAGGTGCGGGTGAAATAGTCCGACCAGGTCGGATTCGCGTAAATCGCGGCGTCGGTCGGGCCCGTCGGAGGATTGGCGGCCGGATTCGTGGCGGTGCCCCACTGCGGAAGGTATTTGTATTGGTAGTTCGGATGAAACCAGTTCACGAGCTGGCCGTCCGAGATTTGCTGGATGCTGCGGCCCTGGTTGACGACGCCGATACCGGGGACGAAGAGCATGCTCGGCGAAGGCTGCCCCGCCGTCCAACCACTGGGAATGGCGAAGATCGAATCGCCGAAGACATTGAAGCCGTTATATTGGGTGCGCGCCGCGTTCCATTTGGTCGGATCGTAGCCGGGCCGCGAAGCGACGAAATTGCGCAGATCTTCCGCGAACGGAGAGGACGCGTTGTTCACCAGCATGCTCACCGCTTCGCCGGAACCGTTGTAGATCAGGTGCGTCACCGGGTCGTAACGGGGCTGTCCGGCGAGTCTCCACTGCGTCACAAAATCGCGGGGCGTGAGCGTGTTCGGGCGATGATTGTCGTTCCGATAGCCTTCGACGTTCGCGCGAATCACCGTCTTCGAGAACGGCTTGAAAGTGATCGCGCCATACACGCGCTTGGTTTCGTCATAGGCGGGCTTGCGATCGAAACGGCGGTCATCGTAAAGCACCGCGCCATAAATCGCGAGTTTGTCGTCGATGATGCCGCGGTTGAAGCTGAACGAGCTGCGGAATGACCCATACTGGTCTGCCCGCAACGACAGGTTCGCGCTGTTCCGGTTAACCTGCGCCTGAGCGGTGGTCTGATTCACGATGCCGGCCGGGCTGCCGAGACCGAAGAGCATCGAGTTGGGACCGCGGCTGATTTCGACGGATTGCGTGTTGTAGGAATCGAACGGCAACGCACCGATCGACGGATAATAATTGATCGCTGAACTCGGCGAACCGAGACCGCGCACGCGATTCGCCTGCGCGTTGGTGTAAGGGACGATGTTGTTGCCCTGCGTGCCGCCGGCATTCACGTCGAGCACGCCGTCGTTGCGCATGCTCTGCGTCGGCTGCGTGTAAGTGAGCGAGCCTTCCGTGTTCACCTCATAACGGAAGATGTCGTTGATGTCCGTGGACGCCGTGTCCTCGAACTGCTGCCGCGTCACGACCGAGATCGACGAACCGAGGTCCGCGATGTTCGTGTTCATGCGGCTGCCCGCGAGCGTGTTCTGGGCGAAGTAGCCCTGGTCTCGCGAGGCATCGACGGAGAACGGCGACAACACGATCACTTCGTCGCTCGCGGGTGGTGTGGTCTGGCCCGGCTGCGGCGCTTGTTGCGCCCACATCAGGTTCGTGATCGAGGCGGCCAGCAACGATGCGGCGAGGCATCGGACTCCTGAACGGAATTGTCGGTTGCGTGTAGTCATTGGCGTGGGGTCGTTGGTGGTGAAAGGAAGCGCGCCACCGCAGTGGCAACGGAGAGAAACAGGGCCGGGGGGTTGAAAACGGGTTCGCCGGGGAAGCGAAATGCGAAGCGCAGAACGGGGGATGCGAAAGTAACCCACACCTGAATGCGCTCCCTATTTCCACACAACGTGAGCGATCCTCAGACAGTTCGAAGCCGCGCGAGTTCGACGCGCGGCTCTCACGCTCTCGACGAAAAACGGGATCACAAAATCGTCGCGCGTCGCATCCCCCGAAGTTTGACAGCTCACGTCCTATATGCGCCTTGAGTCGAGGCCGCTCCCCACCCCCAACGCGCTTCGCGCCGAATCTTCCCCACATGGCTGACGCCACTCCCGCCGCCGACACCCCCACCAACGAATACGAGCGCACGCCCGTCCCCGCTCACGCCCTCAAAGGGCCCAGCTCCTTCTGGGGCATGTATGCCGGCGAACACACCGCCGGCACCGAATTCATGATCGGGCCGCTCTTCATCGCCTGGGGCGCCTCGGCAATGGACGTCATCCTCGGTCTCCTGATCGGCAACATTCTCGCCGTGCTCACCTGGCGTTATCTCACCGCGCCGATCGCCACCGACCTTCGCGTCACGCTCTACTACAAGCTCGAGAAAATCTGCGGCCGCCGGCTCGTCTCCGTCTACAACCTCGCGAACGGCGTGCTCTTTTGCTTCCTCGCCGGCGCGATGGTCACCGTCTCGGCCACCGCCGTCGGCGTGCCGTTTCCCGGCGTGAAGATGCCGACCTTCACCGACACGATGCCCACCGGCCTCGCCTGGTGCGTCATCGTCGTGATCCTCGGCTCCATCCAAACCGTGGTCGCCGTCAAAGGCTACGCGTTCGTCGCCCGCATCGGCCACCTCGCCGCTCCGTGGATGTTTCTTATCTTCGTCGCCTGCGGCCTCACCACCCTCCCGAAGCTCGCGTCGCTCAACGTCACCGACATCTGGACCGGCGTCGCCCTCGGCGACCAGAAGCCGATCGGCTTCATCGGCATCACGCTCTTCGCCTGGCTCTGCAACGCCGCGATGCACCTCGGCATGTCCGACCTCTCCATCTTCCGCTACGCGCGCAAACCCTCGTCGGGCTGGGCCGCCAGCGCGGGCATGTTCCTCGGCCACTACATCGCCTGGATCTGCGCGTCCCTGCTCTTCGCCCTTGAGCTCCAGCAGCGCGGCGACGCCGCGTCGAACGCCCCCGGTCCCATGGTCTTCTCCGCCGTCGGCTGGGCCGGACTCGTCTGCGTGATCATCGCCGGCTGGACCACCGCCAACCCCACCATCTACCGCGCCGGCCTCGCCTTTCAGGGCGTCCTCCCCGCGATCTCGCGCAACACCGGCACGATCATCGCCGGCGCCATCGCCACCATCGCCGGACTCTTCCCGGCGATCGCCATGAAGCTCCTCGATTTCGTCGGCATCTACGGCACCGTGCTCGCCCCCGTCGGCGCCATCATCGTCGTCGATCACTATTTCGCGCGACGGCTCGGCCTCACCTCCGACTGGGCCGAGCGCGCCCGTTCGTCGTTCAACGTCGCCGCGCTCCTCGCCTGGATTCTCCCCGTCGGCCTGTTTTTCTACCTCTACAAGACTTACAACATCTTCGCGTCCTACATGACCGTTCCCGTGTGGATCGCCTGCGGGATCCTCTACGTCGTGTTTTCCCGGATACTGCTCCGCCGCCCCACTCCCGCCACCCCATGACCCGCGCCCTCGCCCTCCTCGCTCTCGTTCTCACGGTCGGCCCCGCGATCCTCTTCGCCGCCGGCGCGCTCGCCGAAAACACCATGAAGCTCGTCATGGTCGTCGGCATGCTCCTCTGGTTCGCCACCGCCCCGCGCTGGCTCCACGAAAAATAACTCGCCCACGTGAAGACAGGCGTAACAGCGGCGGCACCTCGAGGGGTTTTTTTCGTTGGAGGCGCTGCGGTTTGACGGGATTTTTCGGAATGGGGGTCTGGCGGGGCGCGAAAGGCCGGTCGTTGCACGGCACCGAGACGAGGCCACCGTTTTTTAAGGTTCGGAAACCTCAGCGAGAGCCCGCTCGTTCAAACCCCCGCCTTCGCCCCGGCTCCGTCCACCACCTGCATCAGCGCACGCTCGAGCGCCTGCACGCTCACCGGCTTCGTCAAATGCGTCACGAAACCCGCCGCCCGGCTGCGCAACATATCCTCGTCCATCCCATAGCCCGTCAACGCCACGCCCTTCAGCCCGAACCGATCGCGAAACTCCGCCATTAGATCGCAACCGTTTCCATCCGGCAGACCCACGTCCGAAATCAGAAAATCAAAGCGCCCGCCTTCCACCGCGAGCCGCGCCTCCGCGACCGATCCCGCCATCGTCACGCGATATCCGCGACGCGCCAGCAGCTCGCGCAGGGCCACGCAGGTCGGTTGATGATCCTCGACCAGCAACACGTTCATCGGCCGTGCCGGCGGAGGGGTCGCGACCGCCGGCGCATCCCGTTCGCCGCGCAGCTTCGCCGGCCGCTCGCCATTCTCGACAAACAACGGCAGCTCGATCGTGAAGGTCGCGCCCCGATCCCGCCCCGCGCTGTTCGCCGAAATCCGGCCACCGTGCAGATGCGTCAGCATCTTCGAAATCACCAACCCCAGCCCGAGCCCGCCGAAACGCCCGTTGCCATTCGCCGCATGATCGCCCTGCGCAAACGCCGCGAAAATCCGCGAGCTCTCCTCCGCCGTCAGCCCGATGCCGCTGTCCGACACCCGGATCGACAGCTCGTCCGCCCCGCGCACCGTTCCCGTCTCGATCGCGATCTGCCCGCCCGCCGGCGTGAACTTCACCGCGTTTTTGATCACGTTCCAAAACACCTGCTTCAACCGCATGTCGTCGCCCAGCACCATCTGCCGGTCGGCCGCCAGCTGCAGCACGATCTTCAACTGCTTCTGCGCGATATCCTGCCGCATCATCGCCAGCGCGTCGTGCAACACCGAGTGGATCTGCACCGGCTTCATCGCGAGCGACAGCTTCCCGCGCGTGATCGCCGTCAAATCCAGCAGGTCGTCGATCAGCCGCGCCTCCAGCATCACATTCTGCGCGATCGTCTCGAAATCCGCGCGCACGTCCGGCGACAGCTTCGGATTCTCCGCCGCCTCGCTCGCCAGCAGCAGCACCGGATTCAACGGCGTCCGCAACTCGTGCGACAACCGCGCGAGAAAATCGTCCTTCGCCCGCGACGCCGCCAGCGCCTCGTCGCGCGCCGCCGCCACCGCCTGCTCCGCCTGCTTGCGCTCCGTGATGTCCGTCACCACCGCCACGAGCCCCACCACTCCGCCGTCCGGCGAACGCTCCGGCTCGTGAATCACAAACACCCACCGCGGCCCGAGCCCCGCATACGCGATCTCCGCCTCGAACTCCACCCGCTCCCCGCGCAACGCCGCGTCCATCTGCTCGCGAATCGCCGCATACGGTCCCTCGCCCATCACATCCGTCACATGCTTGCCGATCACTTCGTGCGGCTCGAAACCGAACCGCCGCGCATAGGTGCGGTTCACGAATTTGAAACGATGCCCGTGATCGATCTGCGTGATGAACACCGGCGCATAATCCGTCACGAACCGCAGCTGCGCCTCGCGCGCCGCCAGGGCCTTCTCGCGCTGCTGCAACTCGTCGTTCGCCCGCAACAAATCCGCCGTCCGCGCCCGCACGCGATTCTCCAGCTCGTTGTTCGCGATCTTCAGCGACTCCTCCGCCTTCTGCCGCTGCACCACCTCCTGCTCCAGCGCGGAATTCGCCGCCGCCAGCGCCCGCGTCTTTCGAAACAAATCCACGAACACCGCGATCTTCGACCGCAGGATCTGCGGATTGATCGGCTTCGTCAGATAGTCCACCGCACCGCTGCCGTAGCCTTCGAGGACGTCCTTGTCCTCCTGGAAATACGCCGTGAGAAAAATGATCGGGATGTGCTGCGTCTTCCGCCGCTGCTTGATCAGGTTCGCCAGCTCGATGCCGTTCATCCCCGGCATCTGAATATCCAGCACGATCGCCGCGAACTCCCCATCGAGCAGCAGCATCAGCGCGCGCTCCGCCGTCAACGCCCGCACCAGATTGTATTCCGGCGAATGCAGCAGGCTCTCGAGCACATCGAGATTCCGCACCTCGTCGTCGACGAGCAGGATATTGACCGGCGCCGGCGTGCTCACGCGTTCGCCCTCCCGACCTTCCCAGTCCCAGCTGTCATTCTGAACGAAGCGAAGCATCCCCGCGCGCGCCTGTCGGCCAGCGCCGCTCTGGTTTCTTCGCTTCGCTCGAAATGACAGTTTCGTCGTTTCATACGCTCTCCCTTACCGATACAGCCATACCCGCAACAACGAGAGCAGTTCGTTCGTGTTCACCGGCTTCGCGATATAGTCCGACGCACCCGCCGCGAGACATTTGTCGCGATCGCCTTTCATCGCCTTCGCCGTCAGCGCCAGAATCGGCAGCGTGCCGAAACGCGAGTCCTTCCGGATCTCCTTGATCGTCTGATAACCGTCCATCTCCGGCATCATGATGTCCATCAACACCACGCTGATGTCCGGCTGGCTCTGGATCATCTCGATCGCCTGC
Organism: Verrucomicrobiota bacterium; assembly: GCA_023430565.1. Taxonomy (GTDB): domain Bacteria; phylum Verrucomicrobiota; class Verrucomicrobiia; order Opitutales; family Opitutaceae; genus Opitutus. The sequence continues at coordinate 3,835 of JAEZAD010000110.1, read as the reverse complement.
CGCCCGTTCATCGCGCTCACGACGTCCATCTCCTGATTCTCCAGCATCGTCGTCAGCGCGAAGATGTTTCGCGCGTCGTCGTCGACCACCAGCACCTTGCGACCGCGCAGCACCTCGTTCGACGCATGCAGATGATCGAGCATCTTCTGCTTCGACTCCGGCAGGTTGCTCACCACGCGATGCAGGAACAGCGCCGTCTCGTCGAACAACCGCTCGGGCGACTGCACGTCCTTCACGAGCACGCTCTTCGCCACCGTGCGCAACTGCTGCTCCTCCTCGCGGCTCAAATCCTTCCCCGTGAACACCACGATCGGAATGTCCCGCAGCGCCGGTTCCATCTGCACCTTGTCGAGCAGGTCAAACCCGCTCATGTCCGGCAGCCGCAGGTCGAGCACGCAGCAGTCGAACGGCTGGTCGAGCAATTGATTCAACGCCTCCGCACCCGTGCCCGCCGTCGCGATCTCCACGTCGTCGTGCTGCAACAACTCCACGATGCTCTGCCGCTCGACCTCGTTGTCCTCGACCACCAGCAACCGCTTCGTGTGCGGCTCCACGAATTTCTTGATCCGCTCGAAACACTGCTCGAGCCCCTCCGTCGTCGTCGGCTTCACCGTGTAGGAAAACGCGCCGCGCGAGAGCGCATGCGACCGCTCCTCCTCCACCGAAATGATCTGCACCGGGATGTGCCGCGTCGTCGGACTCAGCTTGAGATTGTTCAACACCGTCCACCCGAGCATGTCCGGCAGGAATACATCGAGCGTGATCGCCGTCGGCTGGAACTGCCGCGCCAGCGCCAGCGCCGCATTGCCGCGCGTCGCCACCACGCCCTTGAACCCTTTTTCCCGCGCCAGGCCGAGCAGCACGCGCGCATAGTGCGGGTCGTCCTCCACGATCAACAGGCTGCGATCGCCCGGCTGCACCGACTCGCGATCATCGAGAATCACTTCCTCGCGCGGCGACGGCAGCATGATCGGCGACGCCGGCGACACCGTCCGGACCTTCTCCGGCGCCGGCTCGATGTAGTAGAGCGGCAGATACAGCGTGAACGTGCTGCCCTGCCCGAGATTGCTGTTCAGCCGGATTTCGCCGCCGAGCAGCGCCGCCAGCTCGCGCGAGATCGAGAGCCCGAGACCCGTGCCGCCATACTTCCGGCTCGTGCCCGCATCCGCCTGCTGAAACGCCTCGAAGATCAGCTTCTGCTTCTCCTGCGCGATGCCGATGCCGGTGTCGCTGATCGAAAACGCGATCACCTGCGGCGCCCGGCTCAACGCCGGATGCCCATGCGTCCAGCCTTCGGTCGCCGGCTGCACCTTCACGCCCACCTGACCGTGCGAGGTGAACTTGAATGCGTTCGACAGCAAATTCTTCAGGATCTGCTGCAACCGCTTCGGATCCGTCGTGATCGTGCGCGGCAGACCCGATGTGAACTCGACCTGGAACGGCAGATTCTTCGCGTCCGCCACGTGCCGGAAATTCCGCTCCACCGCATCGCGCAGCGACGTGAAGCTGATCTCCTCCGCCTCCACCGTCACCGTGCCCGACTCGATCTTCGACAAATCGAGAATGTCCGTGATCAGGTTCAACAAATCCGAGCCCGACGAGTGGATGTTCCGCGCGAACTCCACCTGCTTCGTCGACAGATTTCCCGCCGAATTATCCGCCAGCTGCTGCCCAAGAATCAGGATCGAGTTCAACGGCGTCCGCAGCTCGTGCGACATGTTCGCGAGAAACTCCGACTTGTATTTCGAGGTGAGCGCGAGCTCCGCCGCCTTCTCCTCGAGCGCGCGCCGCGCCTGCTCGACTTCCGCATTCTTGCGTTCGACCTCGACATTCTGCTCCGCGAGCTGCCGCGCCTTCTGCGCCAGCTCCTCGTTCGTCTGCGTCAGCTCCTTCTGCTGCGACTGCAGCTCCACCGTCAGCTGCTGCGACTGCTTCAACAGGCCTTCCGTCCTCATCGTCGCCTCGATCGTGTTCAACACCACGCCGATCGACTGCGTCAGCTGCTCGAGAAACGATACGTGCGTCACGCTGAACGCATGCAGCGAAGCCAGCTCGATCACCGCCTTCGTCTGCCCTTCGAACAACACCGGCAGCACCATGATGCTCGTCGGCGCCGCCGCCCCCAGGCTCGATTGCACGCGCGTGTAACCGGCCGGCAAATCGTTCAACAAAATCCGCTGCTGCTCGACCGCACACTGGCCCACCAGCCCCTCGCCCAGATCGATCCGCTCCGGTTGCCCCGCGTTCTGCGCATAGCCCGCGAGCAACCGCAAAAACAGCTCACCGCCGCCATCCGCTTCCATCTGGTAAATCGTCCCCTGCTGCGCGTCGACGAGCGGTGCCAGTTCCGACAGCAGCATCTTGCCGACCGTGAACAGATCGCGCTGCCCCTGCAGCATGCGCGTGAACTTCGCCAGATTCGTCTTCAACCAGTCCTGCTCCTGGTTCGTCTCCGTCGTGACGCGGAGATTATAAATCATCGTGTTGATGTTGTCCTTCAGCTCCGCGACCTCGCCGCGCGCATCGACCTGAATCGAGCGCGTCAAATCGCCTTTCGTCACCGCCGTCGCCACCTCGGCGATCGCGCGCACCTGCGTCGTCAGATTCGCCGCCAGCAGATTTACATTGCCGGTCAAATCCTTCCACGTGCCCGCCGCGCCCGGCACGTTCGCCTGGCCGCCGAGCCGGCCTTCGACACCGACCTCGCGCGCCACGTTCGTCACCTGCTCGGCGAAGGTCGCGAGCGTGTCCGTCATGTTGTTGATCGTCTCCGCCAGCGCCGCGACTTCGCCCTTCGCTTCCACCGTCAGCTTTTGCCGCAGGTTTCCATCCGCCACCGCCGTCACCACTTTTACGATACCGCGCACCTGGTCGGTGAGATTCGCGGCCATCAGATTCACATTGTCGGTAAGATCCTTCCAGGTGCCCGCCACGCCCGGCACCTGCGCCTGGCCGCCCAGTTTGCCTTCCGTGCCGACTTCGCGCGCCACGCGCGTCACTTCCGCCGCAAATCCGTTCAGCTGGTCCACCATCGTGTTGATGGTGTTCTTCAGCTCCAGGATTTCGCCTTTAACGTCGACCGTGATCTTGCGCGACAAGTCCCCGCGCGCGACCGCCGTCGTCACGTCCGCGATGTTGCGCACCTGCGCCGTGAGATTGCCGCCCATCGCGTTCACCGAATCCGTCAAATCCTTCCACGTGCCCGCCACACCCGGCACCACCGCCTGCACACCGAGTCGTCCTTCCGTGCCGACTTCGCGTGCCACGCGCGTCACTTCCGACGCAAACGACCGCAGCTGCTCCACCATCGTGTTGATGGTTTCCTTGAGCTGCAGAATCTCCCCGCGCACATCCACCGTGATCTTGCGCGACAAGTCGCCATTCGCGACCGCGATCGTCACCTCGGCAATATTGCGCACCTGCGTCGTCAGGTTGTTCGCCATTGAATTCACGTTGTCCGTGAGATCCTTCCACGTGCCCGCCACGCCCGGCACTTCCGCCTGGCCGCCGAGTTTTCCTTCCGTGCCGACTTCGCGCGCCACGCGCGTCACTTCCGACGCAAATCCGTTCAGCTGGTCCACCATCGTGTTGATCGTGTTCTTCAGCTCCAAAATTTCCCCGCGCACATCCACCGTGATCTTGCGCGACAAGTCCCCCTTCGCGACCGCCGTCGTCACCTCCGCGATATTGCGCACCTGACCCGTCAAGTTCGCCGCCATCGAATTCACGTTGTCGGTCAAATCCTTCCACGTGCCGGCGACACCTTGCACTTGGGCCTGGCCACCGAGTTTGCCCTCGGTGCCAACTTCGCGCGCCACGCGCGACACTTCCGACG
>JAEZAD010000153.1 GCA_023430565.1 Verrucomicrobiota bacterium | reverse complement strand
GCGGCGGGACACGCGCTTTATGGCGAAGCGATCGTCCGGTCGTGGGAGAAGCTCGTTCAAGGCGATGATCCAGCCGCGAGAGAGCTCGCGGCGCCGCTGCACTCCGATCACTGGGCGGGCGCCGGTTATGTGCCAGTTGCAGCAATGGCGCGCTCCGGCACGTGGCAAGAACTGCCCGCGGACGACGCGCGCGTTGCCTCGCAACCGGGACGCATCGCGCCGCCGACGTGGTGGAGCGATACGGCGGGCAGCGCGGTGGAAGCGACGGTGACGGGCACGGTGGTGGGGCTTTATGGCTTCAAGAGCGCACAGAGCGGGCAACTGCGCGTGACCATCGACAATTTGCCGCCCGTCGAGGCGACGTTGCGCGATACTTTTTCGACACCCGGCCATTACCGGTTGAAAGCGTGGTTTTATCCCGAGCCACTGGCGCCCGGTCCGCATCGCGTCCGGGTGGAACTGCTGCCGGCGGACGATCAAGGCCGGGGAGAAGTTTTTATTTGTGGAGTGCTCTACTCCGGAGACGTGAACGAAGGCCAACTACCATGAGACCTCCCTATTCGTTGTTCTGTCTGTTTCTCGCCCTGGCCGGTGCTGGCGGCGTCTGCGCGCAGGATTTGACGCTCGATTTATCCGGCGAAGGTTGGTCGCTCGCGCTCGATCCGACGGGTGCCGGGCTGGAGAAAAGCTGGCACCAGCCGCAAGCGCAATGGACCGGTGAAAAACCGCATCCGCGAGACGGGTGGGACGAGGTCAGGGTGCCGCACGATTACCTGACCGATCCGCGTTACGCTTACACAGGCGTGACGTGGTATCGGCGGTCGGTGGCGGTGCCGGTGACGGAAGGCCGGTCGTGGCGACTGGAGTTCGACACGGTATTTCAGCGCTGCCGGGTCTGGCTCAATGGTAAGGCAGTCGGCTCTCACGAAGGCGGTTACACGCCCTTTGATTTCGACGTGTCCGCCCTGCTGCGGCCGAATCGAGAAAATTTCCTCGTCGTGGAGGTGGACAATCGCGTGAAGTTTCGCGCCTTGCCGGGAGCGCGATCGGGCAACTCGGCGAGTTCGGGGCAGTATCCGTGGCTGAACTACGGCGGTGTCCTCGGCGGGGTCCGACTGGTCGCGCGTCCTCCGGTGTGGATCGTGCGGCAGAAGATCGAGACGCAGCCGCAGGCGGACGGTTCCGCGCGGTTGATCGTGAAGGTGCGAGTGCAAAACGATCGGCCGCAGGCGGGACAGAGCGAGTTGAGCGCGATCATCCTGGATACGACGGGCGAGCGCCTGCCGGTGACGTTGACGGGAAAACTTTCCGTTGCGGCGAACGCAACGGCTGAGACGGCGCTCCAGGCCACGGTTCCCGCGGGCGCATTTGCCCGATGGGAATTGGAATCGCCACAAATGTATCGCTGCGAAGTGACACTCGCGGCCGATGGCGGACTTCACCACGAGTCGGCGGCGCAGTTCGGTTTTCGCAGCCTGGAAATCCGCCAAGCAAAATTTCTGCTCAACGAGCGGCCGGTGCGGCTGGCGGGGGCGAATCGCGCGCGCGGTCATCCGGTGCACGGGGGTCTGGATCCGGACGAAGCGGTGGAACAGGATTTGCGCCTGATGAAGGACGCGGGCTTGCGCTTCGCCCGGCTGCAGCACACCGCACCTGGGAAAAATCTTTTGGAGTGGGCGGATCGCGAAGGGATGCTGCTCATTTTGGAGGTCGGGATGTGGGGCTATCTCGCGGAGGATGTCGCATCGCCGGAGTTGCGGGCGCAGTTCCAGGCGGAGATGCGCGAGTTGATGGAGCTGGCGTGGAATCACCCGAGTGTCGTCGGCTGGAGCCTCGGTAACGAATACGAGTCCTGGACCTCGGAAGGAATCGCGTGGACACGCGACATGGCGGATTGGGTGAAGGCGATCGATCCCACGCGGCCGGTGACGTTTGCGGCACTGGGACGGGAGTTGCGGGAGTTGACCGACAGTCCGACCGGCGCGGAGCGGGCGTTCGACCATGTCGATTTCATTGCCGTGAACCTCTATTTTCCGCCCGAAGAGGTGGCGGGTTTCCTCGATCCGGTGCAGCGGCGCTGGCCAGCCAAGCCGGTGTTGATCACCGAATATGGCCTCCGGGCCGACCGCGTGAAGAGCGAGCAGGAGCGGATCGATCACTTCGACGCCATGCTGGCTTATGTGCGGGACCGGCCGTGGATCTGCGGGTTCTCGTATTGGTCGTTCAACGACTACGCGAGCCGCTATCCGGGCTCGGGCGACGACGGCTTTCGCCGCTGGGGACTGGTGGACGAATTTCGCCGGCCGCGTCCGCTTTACGAGCACGTGCGCGTGAAGCTGCGCGACGGCTTCTGATCGGAGGCGGCTCGATCAATCCTGGCGCAACGGAGTCGCGCGCACCTCGCGACGCGAGGGGTTGCCGGGCATGGTGAAGCCAGGGCGCCAATGGCTGTCGACGAGCACCACCTTCGGATGCTCGGGCACGCCGCTGAGATTGAGCAGGAGTTGCGAGTGGATGAGTTTGATCGTTTCCCGACCGACCAACCGGTAACCGTGATCGACGCCGGCGGCATTCTGCGGGGGCTCCGAGAGGTCGATGTTGGAGAACTTTATCTTGCGGGGGATCGGCACGCGCAGGCGGACGAGCTGATCGTAAATGAGACCCGAGCTGATGATGGCTTCCGGTTTGTGCGCAGCGATCCAGTCGAGCAGCGCCTGGTCGGAGATCTGCGCCTTGGGCAGGATCGGGACGCGGTCGGCCTCCGGGATCTGGTGCTGGTAATACAGAAACGAGGAAGAAAACAGCTTGTGACCGACCCCGCCCGGCCGGTAAGTGAGCACAAAACCGACCCGGCGGAGGCCTTGGCGGGTGACCCATTCGAGGGTTTCGTCCATCATCTGCAGATAATCCGGACAGGACCGGTGGAGCAGGGGATCGATGATGCTGTAGCCGGCGGTCGCGGCCGCGAAGCCCGTAAAATCGAAATCGACGCGGCCTACCCCGCTCGCGAAAGGCGCAACGAAAATTCCCTGGATGCCACGGGTGCGGAGAATCGTTCGCAAGCGCTGGCTGGTCATGCCGGAGTCCACCAGGTGAAACACCTCGAGCTCGAAGCCCGCTTCGCCAGCCTGCTCGCGGGCGCCGGCGAGCATCTCCATGATCGGATGGTAGGACTTGAGCTGGGCGGAGGTGAGTTCCGGAATCAGCACAGCGAGCTTGGCGGGTGCGCGTTTGTCGCGGGCGGCGCGCAGATGCTCCATCAGTTGAGCGATTTTCGGATCTGTCCGGTAACCCATCCGCCGGGCGATTTTCAGGATGCGCGTGCGGACCTTCGGCGAAACCTTGGGGTGATTACGCAGGGCGAGAGAGACGGCCGAAACGGATACGCCCGCAGCGGCTGCGACCTCGCGTTGGCTGACGAAGTCTCGGGACATTTTGCCTTGGTGGATTGCGGCTCCTCGATGGAAAGGTCAATGGTTGGCCTGACGATTACCGGCTGCTGCCAGGCGGTGATTTCGAGACGGGGGCCGTCAACCCATTGAGCGCCCGCGCGGTCACTGTTTCAGCGTCGCGCCCGCGATCCACCTCGGGCGATAAAGGATTTCCTGTTCTTCCTGCGGCAGGCCGCGTTCGTTGCGATGCACCATGCCGACGAGCATTTCGACGGCCATCGCGCCGATGCGGATCGGGTCGAGGGCGACGCCGGCGTGGGTGCCGTTGGTTTTGTCGACGGCCAGGCCGGCTACTCCGATGTCGGCCGGCACGCGCAGTCCGAGCCGGTTGAGCCAGGGGAGGACCCAGTCGACATTGAAGCAAATAATCACGTCGGGCTGGTTCTTTTTGAACCACGTCCGGAAGGCGGCTTCGTCGAGTTGCTCGGTGATGAGCGGCGGGAGGCGCGCGAGATGCGGATGGGCGTATTGTTCGGCGAGAAAGCCACCGAGAAATCTCTCCTGCACGCGCGCATACAATCGCTGCGGGAGCGCGAGACCGAGTCGGCGGTAGCCAAGCGCCGCGCAGGACTGGAAGGCCAGTTTTCCGGTGTGGAAATGGTTTTCCGCCACGTGCGAGAGTCGGGGAGATTCCAAGCTGACGCCGATCGAGACCGCGGAGAAATGCTCCCACTCGAGCTCGATCACGCGGAGACCGGGCGGCAGCCGGCCGATGATGAGCCCTGAAATATTTCGCGCGCGCAGGATGGCCGACATCCGTTGGGCGGTCATGCCCGGTTCGGTCAGCCAGAAGTCTTCGATGCGGTAGCCGAGTTCGGCGGCGCGCGCGACGGCCCCCGGCATGAAATCCGGAATCGGGTTTTCAGGCGCACGCCAGCCGTAACGCGTCGGCCAGGCGGTGATCCAGCCGAGGACGGCGAGATCCTTGGCGGGGCGCATCGTGCGGTGGGCCTGCATCAGAGCCGACAGCAGCGGATGAACCCGATACCCCAGTTTTTGGGCGGCGGACTCCACGCGCATCCGCGTGTCGAGGGGAATGCGCGGGTGTTTGCGCAGGGCGAGCGAAACGGTGGTGCGATGAACGCCGGCGAGGTTGGCCACGTCCTGCATCGAGGGGGCGGGTTTTTCGGGCATGGAGTCAACGGTGAGACGAATGGCGACGATGCACAAGCCCGGGCTAGGTTTACCTACTAGACACCGCGTCGATCTCGGGCGGTTTTCGGGGCGGTTTCGGGACGCCTAAGTCAACGGAGAGCTCGTGGGTGAGATTGCGACGGGCGACATCACAGGGTGTGCCTGTTGCGCCCTTCACCCCGCTTTTTGCGCGTGATCTTACCCTCCCGAAATCTTCCGGCCCGCTGCACTTTTCTTCCCGCTCCCGCGCGAACGCGAAGCGAAGCACCGGCGCACCCGAACTGCGGGCATCGAAGCCACTTTAGAGCGCGCCTCCAACCAAGGCGCTGAAGCAAACCCCGGAACGCAATGAACCAACAACATCAGCTACTACGCAGGGGCGGGTTACTCCTAGGACTCGCCACGTGTTTCAATCCGCTGTGGGCCCAGGATCCGGCCGCCGACGACGACGAGCCCATCGTATTGTCGCCGTTTGTCGTCCAATCCGACTCGCACGTCGGCTATCTGGCGACGAGCACGCTCGCCGGCACCCGCCTCAACAGCAATCTCAAGGATGTCGCCGCCGCCATCAGCGTGGCGACGCCCGAGTTTCTAAAGGACACCGCCGCCACGAATGCGGAGGATCTGCTGGTTTATATCACCGGTTCGGAGGCCGGAGGACCGGGAGGCAACTACTCCTCGCTCCAGCCTGCCAACAACGAAGGGACGCTCATCGTGCAGGCGCAATTGAGCGCCTTCGGCGGACCGACGCGTTCGCGGGGCCTGGCGTCGTTCGACAACACCCGCGACTACTTCCTCTCGGCCATTCCGCTGGATTCCTACAATTCGGACGGCGTCGTCATCAATCGCGGGCCCAACGCGATTCTCTTCGGCCTCGGCAGTCCGGCGGGCATCGTGAACAACCAGCTGAAGAAGGCGGCGTTCAACGACCAGAACAACGTCGCCTTGCGCTACAGCAGCTTCGGCAGCTTTCGCCAGACGGTCGACGTGAACAAGGAGATCGTGGACAACAAACTCGCGATCCGACTCACCGGTCTGTATCAAAAGCGAAACTACGAACAGGAGCCGGCATTCTCGCGCGACCGGCGCGTGTATGGGGCGTTCACGTTTCAGGATCAGTTCGCCAAAAAATCGTCGGTCCTCAATCGCACGACGCTCCGGGGCAATTTCGAGGTCGGAAAGATCGACGGCAACAATCCCTACGTGGCGCCGCCGGTCGACGAGATCTCGAACTGGTTCCGCCTCGGCAAGCCGAGTTGGAACGTGGTCGACGACGTGTGGGCGACGCGCAGCACGTCGATCGTCGACGTGCTGCGGCCGGGCGCGTTTCGCAATCCGACCGCGGTGTATCGGGATCCCGCCAGTTCCGTCGCCGACGCCGGTTACGCGGGGGTGACCGCGGGGGCGCGGCAATTCGTGGCGGACAGCGTCGTCGCGCCGGGCGGCATCACGCGCAGCCCGATGGTCCTCGGGACGACCACGCGCACGGGCTTCAGCCTGAGCAGCGCCGGAAATCCGCTGGGCCGTTTCACGACGTCGCCCAGTTTGACGGATCGCAGCGTCTTCGATTTTCGAAAGAACAAGCTGACGGGCGACTACGACCGGGAGGAGGGCGACATCAGCGCCTACAATCTGACGCTGGAGCAGGTCTTCTTCGACGATCAGAGTCTCGGCCTGGAGATCGCCTACGACCGCCAGTCGTTCGATACCAAAAACCGCCGGCTCGCCTCGCCGATCGAGTCGGCGCTCCAGGTCGACATCAACGAGGTGCTCATGACGGGCGAGCCGAACCCGGACCATGGCCGCGTGTTCACCACGTCGATTCCGATCAATGGCAGTTCTCAATGGGACGCGGACGTCATCCGCGCGACCGCCTTCTACAAATTCGATTTCGGAAAGAGGTTCGAAGACTCGTGGTTGCAGCATCTGGGCCGGCACGTGTTTACCGGGCACTGGAATCGGCAGACAACCGACTGGTGGGCGGCCAGTGGCATCAGCTACGCGTCGGCGGGGGACTACACGCCGACCTATGGCGGCAGCGCGAACAACTATCTCACCATCGGCCGCATGCAGTGGACCAGTTTGCATTACGTCGGCGACAGTGTCCTCGCGGCGAACTCTCTGGCGGACGTGTCGGGCGTGCAGCGGCTGACCGCGATCCAGTTGCCCGCCGGCGGGATGTCGACCTATGCGTGGAACAAGGACGCGAAGGTTTTCGAAAACAAAACCTTTGCCTACCTCCAAAACAGCGAGGACGGCGCCGATCTCTCGTCCGGCATCAGCATCAGTCGCCAAAAAATCGATACGGTGGCCGGCGCGCTGCAGAGCTTCTTCCTCGAGGACAAGCTGGTGGGCACGCTCGGCTGGCGGCAGGACGCGGTCGAAATCTACAATGCCGGCGACAACTTCAACTCGGCCTTCACGAGCAATCCGCTCGCGCCGCGCGACACCGCGACGGGATTGATCATTCGGGACAACTATTTCCTGCCGGACCGGCCGGGCTTCGAGACGACGGAATCGATCTTTTCCTGGGGCGTGGTGCTGCATTCTCCGGAATGGTTGGAGAAGCGCATGCCGCTGGGCTCGAGTCTCAGCCTGCACTACAACAAGTCGCAGAACTTCCAGCCCACCGGGATTCGTTACGATTCGCAACTGAACCTCCTGGGGCCCGTGCAAGGCTCGACGGAGGAACACGGCTTCACCCTGTCGATGTTCGACGGCAAACTCGTCTCGCGGATCAACTGGTATAAAACCAGCCAGGAGAATGTGGGCATCAGCGTGCCCAACCTGGGCAGCGCGATGACGATCGCCGCGCTCACGGTGAAGGAAAATACCCCGGAGGAACTGGCGGCCGCGGGATTCCAGCGGCCGAGGCAGGAGTTGATGGACTTCTACAACTGGACCGAAAGTTCGACGCCGAATGGGAACGGCGGATTCGATGTCACCCTGACCTCGCGCGGCACGGTGACCGAGGTGACGAGTTTCGAGGCGACCGGCACGGAGTTCGAACTCATGTATAATCCGACGCGAAACTGGCGGATCATGTTCAATGCCACGCGCCAGGAATCGGTGCGGTCCGGCTCCGGACTCGCGATGGCCGAACTCATCGAGGAAATGCTGCCCTTGTGGGGCGATGGCGTGGGGACCGATGAGCCCGGCGAAGTGCTCTATACGAACACCACCCGCACCATGACGCTGCGCCAGGATGCGGAGCGCAACGTCATCGATCCCTACCGCGCGTTCACGCTGCAGGATGGTGGAACGGCGAAGGAAATCCGGAAGTGGCGGTGGAACTTGATCTCCACCTACCAATTCGATCGCGGCAGTGTGCTGTCGGGATTCCGCGTCGGCGGCGCCTTGCGCTGGCAGGACAAAGTCGCGATCGGATTTCCGATCGAGCACAACGTCGACGTCAACGACTACATTCCCGTGGTCGCCAGCCCTTATTTCGGGCCGACGGATTTCAAGGCCGATGCCTGGGTCGGATACAACTTCGACATTCTCGACGGCCGGGTGGGCGTGGACCTTCAGCTCAACGTGCGAAACGTCGCAGACGAGGGCGACCTTGTGCCAGTGGCTGCGAATCCGGATGGATCGACGGTGGGCTACTGGATCGGCGAAGGCCGCACCTTCGATTTGACGGCGAGCTTCTCGTTCTGACGCCATTCCGCAGGCGCCACGCAAATCACGTGTGTCCGCTCGCTCGCGGGGTGGACACCGATGCGGAGGCGGCGGAGCAAATCATCCTGTTTTCATGAACCTACCTCTTCGAGAGCTGCCGGCGGACTACGATGTCTGTGTGGTGGGAGGCGGCGTCTCGGGCAGCGTCGCCGGGATCGCGGCGGCGCGGGCCGGAGCGCGCGTGCTCGTCATCGAGGAGCATGGTTATCTCGGCGGTTCGCTGACGGCGATGGGCGTGGGACCGATGATGAGTTTCCACAATCCCGCGGGCGAACAGGTCGTGCTTGGGATTCCGGACGAAATCATTCGGCGGCTGATGCTGCGCGGTGCCAGCCTGGGCCACATTCCCGACACCACGACGTATTGCAGCACGGTCACGCCTTTCGATAGCGAGGAACTCAAGATCGAGCTCGAGACGATGCTCGGGGAGGTGAAAGCGGACCTCCTGTATCACACGCAGCTTGCGGGCGTGGAGACGGTCGACGGGATCGTCCGGCGCGTGGCGGTGTGCAACAAGGCGGGGATCCATGCGATTCGCGCAAAGGTGTTCATCGACGCGACGGGCGACGGCGATCTCGCCGCGCGGGCCGGGGCGCCGTTTGTGCTCGGCCGGCAAGCCGATGGCGCGGCGCAGCCGATGACGATGAACCTGAAGCTGGCCAACGTGGATACGGCGGCGGTGCGCGAGTATGCGCTGGCCCATCCGGACGATTTCCTGTGGCACCCGCACGGAAAGGAGGAAGGACTGAGGCGCCTCCGCGCGTCGGCCCGGCTCAGCCTCGCGGGGTTTCTTGGCGCGTGGCGGGCGGCGCGAAAGCGCGGCGAGGTCGACGTGCCGCGCGACCAGGTGCTGTTTTTCGAGACGGCGGTCTCCGGAATCGTGATTGTCAATACGTCGAGAATCACGGGCTTCGATGCGACCGACCCCTTTCAGCTCAGCCGGGCGGAGACGGTCGGCCGGCAGCAATGCATGCAGATCTTTCGTTTTCTCCGGCAGCACGCGCCCGGCTTTGCGCATGCGGTGCGCATGGACACCGCGGCAAAGATCGGCGTGCGCGAATCGCGCCACGTGCTCGGCCGCCATCTGCTGACCGCGGACGACCTCGTGCACGTGCGTGAGTTCGACGACGCGATCGCGCTGGGCGGGTATCCGATCGACATTCATTCGCCCGACACGGAGTCGACCGCGACGACCTATCTGCCGCCGGATGCTTCGTATCAGATTCCTTTGCGCAGCCTGTTGGTCGAAACGCCGGCGAACCTGGTCCTGGTCGGGCGGTGCGTGTCCGCGACGCACGAAGCCGCCGCGGCGATACGGGTGACGCCGATCGCGATGGCGATCGGCCAGGCGGGGGGCGTGGCGGCGGCCGAGGCGGCCGCGCGAAATCTGTTGCCGGCGCAGGTGCCGTTTGCCGCGATCCGCGAACGACTCCTGGCGCAAGGTGCGAAGTTGCCCACGCGAGCCCAGAGTGCGGAAATACCGGATATGTTGCGGTAATGAGTTGGCTGATACCCGAACGACGCCGGTGGATCATCCTCGCGCTCATCTTTGGCGCGATGGTCCTCAACTACGTGGACCGCCAGATCGTGTCGGTGCTCAAGCCGACGTTGAAGGCGGAGTTCGGCATCGACGACCGCGGTTATGCGACGCTGATCAACGCGTTCGTGTTCTGGT
>JAEZAD010000363.1 GCA_023430565.1 Verrucomicrobiota bacterium | reverse complement strand
CCACCGTCCCTCACCGCATCCGCGCAAAAAACACCACCGCCAGCAGCGTCATCCCGATATTCGGTATCCACGCCGCCGTGACCGGATCCACGATCTGCTTCGTCGCCAGCGACGACGCCACGTTCGCGAAAATGTAGTAGAGGAAAAACAACCCGATCGACTTCGACACGCCGACCGCTGGATTCACCCGCACCCCCGTCACCGCAAACGGAATCGCGATCGCGATCACGATCAGCGGCGCCAGCGTATCCGCCACCAGACTGAAATACCGCACCGCATACGGCGTCCCCTTCGCGTTGTTCTCCACCGCGAAATAATCGATCAGCCGCCGCAGCTGCGGCATCGACAGATCCTTCGCCCGCCGGTCGATCAGCAGCATCAGCGACGCATCCTCGCGAAACTCCGGCTCCACCCGCTCGACGAAAGGCACCGTCGACACCAGCTCCCCATTGTCCACGCGAAACGTCAGCGCCCGCCCGTTCCGAAACAACCACCCACGCTCCGCATCGAACCACGCCTCGCTCGCCACGATCCGCGACGTCTCCCGCCGCCGCTCGTCCAGCAGCGACACCGACACGCCATAACCGCGCTGCGCAAACTGGCTGTAACGATTGAAAAACCACATCCGCCCCTCCTCCGGATTGTCGAACCCCACGCTGTAAACCGCCCCCACCCGGTCCGCCGGCATCAATCCCGACTGCATCCGAAATTGCAGCCCATCCTTCAGCTCCGCCGACTCGTCCACCGACCACGGCACCACCGTCGTGTTCAACCACCACGAAAGCCCGCACGCCAACACGCCCACCACCCACACCGGCGCCGTGATCCGCAACATGCTCACCCCCGCCGCCCGCAACGCCGTCAGCTCGTTCGCCCGGTGCAGCTTTCCCAACACGAACATCAACGACACCAGCAACGCCAGCGGCAGCACCAGCGCCAGATAACTCGGCACCGTCACCACCACATACATCCACAAATCGATCGCCTTCGCGCCCAGTCCCCGCAAATCGCGGAAATCGTCATACAGCACCTGCATGAGCAACAGCCCCACCGACGCGCACAGCACCACGCCCAACATCCCCAACCACTCGCTCAACAAATGCCGGTCATAAGTTCTCACGCGCTCGCGATCAAACGTCCGCCCTCCCCAAACGCAAAACCCAATAGCGGGCGACGCGTCCCCGCCGAAACGGTAGGTCGCGCGCTCGCGCACAACTCGCCTCCCGCGTCCGCGCCCCGCCCGCCCCCGGCACAGTTTGGTTGAAAACCTGCTCTCCCTGCCGTTGTGTGCGCCCTCCCGAACATCCTCTCTATTTTCGTGATGTCGTTCCCGTCTCCGCGCGTTCTCCGCACTCTTCTTTCAGTCGTCCTCCTCGCGTTCGCCGCCGCTCTGCCCGCCTCCGCCGCGCAAGCCCCCATCAAGATCGGCGAGTTCGCCTCCCTCACCGGCAAGGAAGCCACCTATGGCCAGGCCGCCCACCGCGGCACCCTCCTCGCCATCGAGGAAGCCAACGCCGCCGGCGGCGTCCTCGGCCGCCCCCTCGAGCTCATCACCGAGGACGATCAGTCCAAAGCCGGCGAAGCCGCCACCATCGCCAAAAAACTCATTTCCCGCGACAAGGTCGTCGCCCTCCTCGGCGAAATCACCTCCGGACGCACCCTCGAAGCCGCCCCCATCGCCCAAAACGCCAAAATCCCCCTCATCTCCCCCGGCGCCACCGCCCCCGCCGTCACCGCCCGCGGCAACTACATCTTCCGCGTCTGCTTCGTCGATTCCTTTCAAGGCAGCGTCATGGCTAAATTCGCGCGCAACTCCCTGAAAATCTCGCGCACCGCCATTCTCTCCTCCGCCTCTTCCGCCCAAAGCGTCGGCCTCGCCAAAATCTTCCGCGAACGCTTCACCGCCCTCGGCGGCACCATCGTGCTCGAGCAAAAATATTCCGAAGGCGACAAAGACTTCCGCGCCCAGCTCACCGCCATCCGCGCCGCCAAGGTCGAAGGCATCTTTGTCCCCGGCTACTACTCCGAAGCCGCCCTCATCTGCAAACAAGCGCGCGACCTCGGCATCGACCTTCCGCTCTTCGGCATCGATGGCTGGGAATCCGCCGAGCTCATCAACATTGGCGGCGACGCCGTCGAGGGCTCCTACTTTTCCACCCACTTCTCCCCCGAAAGCGACGACCCCGACGTCCGCACGTTCAACGATCGCTTCCGCGCCCGCTGGGGCACCGGCACCGACGCCCTCAGCGCCCTCGGCTACGATTCCGCCAAACTCCTCATCGACGCGATCCAGCGCGCCGGCACCACCGAAGGCGCCAAACTCCGCGACGCCCTCGCCGCCACGGAAAATTTCAAAGGCGTCACCGGCACCATCTCCTTCGACGCCCAACGCAACCCCACCAAATCCGCCGTCGTCCTCCAGGTCCGCCAGGGCAAGTTCACCTTCGTCCAGTCCATCGCCCCGTAGCCTCTTTTTGTCATTCTGAGCGAAGCGAAGAATCCAGGTGCGCACCCACCAGCCAGTAATCGCCTGCCTCCGCTCTCAACTCTCATCCCTCAACTCTCAACTTTCTCCTCCCCCTCCCCCTTCCCCTCCCGCTTCCATGAAACACCTCCCCCGCCTCCTCGCCGCCACCGCCGCCCTCCTCCTCCTCGGCTCCTGCGCCAAACAATCCGGCACCATCAAAATCGGCGAATACGGCTCGCTCACCGGCAAGGAAGCCACCTTCGGCCAATCCGCCCACAAGGGCATCATCATGGCCCTCGAGGAAATCAACGCCGCCGGCGGCCGCCTCGGCCAACAGCTCGAACTCCTCGCCGAAGACAACCAGACCCGCCCCGGCGAATCCGCCACCGTCGCCAAAAAACTCCTCACCCGCGACAAAGTCGTCGCCCTCCTCGGCGAAGTCTCCTCCGGCCGCTCCCTCGAAGCCGCGCCCATCGCCCAATCCAGCCAGATCCCCATGATCGCCCCCGCCGCCACCAACCCACGCGTCACCGAGGTCGGCGATTACATCTTCCGCGTCTGCTTCATCGACGACTTCCAAGGCACCGCGATGGCCAACTTCGCCTTGAACGACCTCAAAACCAAAAACGTCGCCGTCATCTCCAGCGTCTCCAACGCCTACTCCGTCGGCCTCGCCAAATATTTCCGCGACACCTTCGAAGCCGCCGGCGGCCAGATCGCCGTCGAACAGAAATACTCCGAAGGCGACAAGGATTTCCGCGCCCAGCTCACCGCCGTCAAAGCCGCCAACGTCGACGCCGTTTTCCTCCCCGGCTACTACACCGAATCCGCCCTCATCATCCGCCAGGCCCGCGAACTCGGCATCAACATCCCGTTCTTCGGCGGCGACGGCTGGGAATCCGACAAGCTCCTCGAAATCGGCGGCGACGCCCTCAACGGCTGCTATTACTCCACGCACTTCTCCCCGGAGAACCAGGACCCGCGCGTCGCCGAGTTCGTCCAAAAATTCAAAGCCCGCTGGAACAACGAAACCCCCGACGCCTTCGCCGCCCTCGGCTACGACGCCGCCCAAATCCTCGCCGATGCCATCCTGCGCGCCGGCACGACCGACGGCCCCGCCCTCCGCGATGCCCTCGCCGCCACCAAGGATTTCCCCGGCGCCAGCGGCCTCACCACCATCGACGCCCAGCGCAACGCGAAAAAAGGCGCCACCATCATCGCCATCCGCGACGGCAAACTCACCTTCCACAAAACCGTCGCCCCATGATCGGTTTCGCCACCCGTAGGTTGCGCGCTCGCCGCGCAACGCTCCCAGTAGCTACGAGCGTGAGCGAGTGGCCCAAACGCCTCCTCCTCCTTTCCATTCTGGCGTTCTCCTCCGCGTTTTCTCTCACCCTCGCCGCCCAACCCATCCGCCTCGGTGAAATCGAACCCCTCACCGGCAAGGAAGCCGCCTTCGGCCAATCCTCCCACCGCGGCGTCCTCCTCGCCATCGACGAGATAAATTCCCGCGGCGGCGTCCTCGGCCGCCCGCTCGAACTCGTCACCGAAGACAACCAATCCAAACCCGGCGAGTCCGCCACCATCGCCAAGAAACTCATCGGCCGCGACAAAGTCGTCGCCCTCATCCACGGCGGCACCTCCGCCCAAACCCTCGAGGTCGCCCCCTTCGCCCAAAACGCCCGCATCCCCCTCATCGCCAGCACCGCCACCACGCCGCAACTCACCACGATGGGCACCTACGTTTTCCGCACGTGCTTCATCGATCCGTTCCAAGGCGGCGTCCTCGCTAAATTCGCCCACAATTCCCTCAACGCCCGCCGCGCCTCGCTCCTCACCTCCGCCTCCTCGCCCTTCAGCGTCGGCCTCGCCCGCGTCTTCCGCGAGTCCTTCACCGCCGCCGGCGGCACCGTCGTCGGCGAACAAAAATATTCCGAAGGCGACAAGGATTTCCGCGCCCAACTCACCGCCATCCGCGGCACCTCGCCCGACGTCATCGTCGCCATGGGCTACTACACCGAGGGCGGACTCATCTGCCGTCAGGCCCGCGACCTCGGCCTCACCATGCCGATCCTCAGCGCCGACGGCTGGGAAGCCCCCGAACTGATCGAAATCGGCGGCCCCGCCGTCAACGGCGCGTATTACTCCGCCCACTACTCCTCCGAAAGCACCGCGCCGGAAGTGCAGGACTTCCTCAAAAAATTCCGCGCCAAATTCGACAATCTCACCCCCGACTCCCTCGCCCCGCTCGCCTACGACGCCGTCATGATCCTCGCCGACGCGATCGCGCGCGCCGGCACGACCGACGGCCCCAAACTCCGCGATGCCATCGCCGCCACGAAAGATTTTCCCGGCGTCACCGGGCGCACCACAATCGACGCCAACCGCAACGCCTCCAAACCCGCCGTCATCATCGCCGTGAAAAACGGCCACTCCACCTACGTCGAAACCGTCACTCCATGATCGTTTCCCCTTTTTCCAAATGGAAATGGAGGCGCGGTGCCCCCACCGCGCTTTTCACTCCCCACGTAGCGGCGAGCACCAGCGAGCCGTTTCATGTCGTAGCTACGAGCGTGAGCGAGTGGCCTGCCCGCGTCGTAGCCGCGAGCGCCAGCGAGTGGTCCCCTCCCGCCCCTCTCCTCCGCCGCCTCTCCTTCCTCACCTTTCTCTTCTTCACCTCCCTCGCCTTCCTCTCCCCCGCCCCCGCCGCCACCCCCAACCCCGACCCCATCAAACTCGGCCACTTCGGCTCCCTCACCGGCAAAGACGCCGCCTTCGGCGTCGCCACCCGTAAAGGCATTCTCCTCGCCATCGAAGAGCTCAACGCCAAAGGCGGCCTCCTCGGGCGGCCCGTTGAATACCTCGTCGAAGACATCCAGTCGAAACAGGGCGAGTCCGCCACCGCCGTCAAAAAACTCATCTCGCGCGACAAGGTCGTCGCCATTCTCGGCGCCAACGCCTCCGCCAACTCCCTCGAAGCCGCGCCCATCTGCCAGCGCGCGAAAATCCCCATGATGGCCATCTCCTCGACCGCCCCGCGCGTCACCGAGATCGGCGACTACATTTTCCGCATCTGCTTCATCGATCCTTTCCAAGGCGCTGTCCTCGCCAAATTCGCCCACGACTCACTCGACGCCAAGCGCCTCGCCCTCCTCACCTCGATCAACTCTCCCTACAGCGTCGGCCTCTCCAACGTCCTCCGCGAACGCTTCACCGCCTTGGGCGGCGAAGTCGTCGCCGAGCAAAAATTCGCCGAAGGCGACAAGGATTTCCGCGCCCAGCTCACCGCCATCCGCGGCACCAATCCCGACGTGATCGCCGCCACCGGCTTCTACACCGAAGCCGCGCTCATCAGTATCCAGGCCCGCTCGCTCGGCCTCGACGTCCCCATCATCGGCGGCGACGGCTGGGAAGCCCCGCAGCTCGTCGAACTCGGCGGCAAGTCCGTCGAAAACACCTTTTACTCCACTTACTTCTCCGCCGAAAACACCGCGCCCGAAGTTCGCTCGTTCGTCCAACGCTACCGGGCCCGCTGGAACAACGAAGTCCCCGAAGCCGTCTCCGCCCTCGGCTACGACGCCGTCTATCTCATCGCCGCCGCCATCGAAAAAACCGGCACCACCGACGGCCCCAAGCTCCGCGATGCCATCGCGGCCACGAAAAATTTCCCCGGCGTCACCGGCCGCACCACGATCGACTCCAAGCGCAACTCCGAAAAAGCCGCCGTCATCCTCACCGTCA
>JAEZAD010000251.1 GCA_023430565.1 Verrucomicrobiota bacterium | reverse complement strand
CCATTCAAAAACGCCCGTTGCGTGAACTCCCCCGGCTCCGCTGCGCGACATCCTCGCGCCATCAAATCCTCCAGAATCTTCTGCACGACGAACGGGTTGCCGTGACACGAGATCTCCAACGTGTCTTCGCCCGTGTAGGACCGAGGGCCGCGAAAAACCGCAAACATCACGTCGTCAATCAACACGCCGTTCCGATCGCGATAGTCCGCCCGGTGCAGCTCCCGCCCGGCCGGCGCCTCCCCAAACAACTCGCCCGCCAACCGCACCACGTCGCCTCCGCTCACGCGCAGCACCGCGATCGCCGACGTCCCATGGGGCGTCGACAGCGCTGCGATCGTATCGTGGATGAACGGCACAAAGGTCCCACCATAACGGCGGCCTAGCGAACGCAACGCGAATCCCGCCGCCTCCGCCAATCGACGCACAGCTTTCGCCAAGCGTCACACAGACTTCCCCGCGTCCGCGCGCGATCCTCGGCCATGTCGACGACCGACCCGTTCTCGCTGTTCGCCACCTGGTTTTCGGACGCCGAAGCAAACGAGCCGCACGATCACACCGCCTGCGCCCTCGCCACCGCCGACGCCGCCGGCCGACCTTCCGTGCGCATGGTTCTCCTGAAAGCCCACGGACCACGCGGCTTCGTCTTCTACACCAATCTCGAAAGCCCCAAGGCCGCCGATCTCCTCGCCAACCCCCACGCTGCTCTTTGCTTTCATTGGTCCAAACTCGAGCGTCAGGTCCGCGTCGAAGGCAAAGTCGAACGCGTCGAGGCCACCGAAGCCGACGCCTACTTCGCCACGCGCCCACGCCTCAGCCAGCTCGGCGCCTGGGCCTCCCGCCAATCTCAACCGATGTCAGGCCGCTTCGCCCTCGCGCCCGCCGTCGCCGCCGCTGCCGCTCGATTTCCGCTCGGCGCCGTGCCTCGGCCACCTCATTGGTCCGGATTCCGCCTCGTGCCCGATCGGATCGAATTCTGGGTGCAACGACCTTTTCGCCATCACGACCGCGAACACTTTGTGCGCGAAGGCGAGACCTGGCGCCACGAGTGGCTCTTCCCCTGAGTTCGCGCTACGGCGCGCTCACTTCGATCTCACGCACGCGCGCGCCGTCGCCGACCTTGTCTCCTGGATACACGATCACGCGCTCTCCCTCCGTCAGGCCTTCGACGATCTCCGTTTCGAGCCCGTTCGAACGACCGACTTTCAACGCGCGCAACTGCGCCCGTCCATTCTTCAACACGAACGTCTGCCACTTGCCCCCGCGCTGAAACAGCGCGCCCGCCGGCGCTCGCAGCACGTCCTCGCCTTCCCACACCACGACGCGTCCTTCCACCCGATAGTTATCGCCGAGGGTGGGGCGCTCCTCGATCGGCGACACGAAATCCGCCACGACATACACGCGCTGTTCCTCAACCCCGAGCGCGGAGATCTTCGTGAACGCCGACGGCTCCACCCACCGCACGCGCGCCTCCAGCGCCTGCGGTCCGCCCCATTGCTCGATCATCACGCGCGCCCCCGGCCGGATCGCGACGCCGTCGCGCGAGAGCACCTCGATACGCGCCTCCAGATCCGTCGGATCGCCCACCTCCACCAACGCAAATCCCGCCGGCACCACGCGCGCGCTTTCCTGATAAACGCGCAGGATCCGTCCGCTCACGGGCGAGACGATCGTCAGCGGCTCCAACCCATCCGGTCCTTCCGAAGAAACATTGCCCCGCGTCAACATCGCCCGCGCCTGCTCGAGCTCGTAACGCGCCACCTGCAATCCGAACGCCGCCGCGCGCTCGTCCTGTTGCGCCGTGATCGCGCGCATTTGCGCCCCGTCAAATTCCTGCGCCGAAATCGCCCCCGTCTCCCGTAACCGCTGCAGCCGCACGAACTCCGCGCCAAACAGCTGCGCCGCCGCCGCCGCCCGCTCCCGTTGCGCTTCGGCCGCCGCCACGCCCGCTTCCGACGCCCGCACGCGCGCCTCCGCCTGCGCGAGACTCCGCGTATCCAAAAAATCAGCTCCCGACGCCTCGATCGTCGCGAGCGGCGTCTTTCCTGCCTCCACCTCGACGCCCGCTTTCCAGTTGATGCGACGCAACTGCCCCGCCACCGGCGCCGAAACCACATAACGATTCCGCACGCGCGTCATGCCTTCCTCGCTCACCGTCACCACGAGCGCGCCGCGCGTGACCTCCGCCGTTTCCACCGGCACCGCCTTCGGCCATAGCCCCGCCACAATCAGCGCGAGCAGCCCCGCGCCTGCGAGCCACGGCCAGCGACGCGCTCCGCGACCGCGCTTTTCGCGCGCGGTTTTCGAACCGGGAGAGGGCAGGGGAGCGGGAGCTTTCATGTGGAAATCCGAAATCAATCGCGCGCTTTCAACACGCCAACCAGATCCAGCCGATTCAACCTCCGCGTGGCGGCGAGCGCCGACACCGCGGCCGCCAGCACCACCACCAGCACCGCCAGACTGTAATTCGCCATCGTCAGAATCACCGGCACCCGCACGAACTCCGTGTTCACCGAGTGAATGATCGCCGTCGCAAAGACCGCGCCGATGACCAGCCCCGGCGGTAGCGCCACCAGCGTCAGAATCGCCAGCTCGCTCACCAGCACCGCCCCGACCTCCGCCCGCGTGAAGCCCACCACGCGCAGCGTCGCCAGCTCGCGCTGCCGCTCCGACAGCGAGATGCGCGCGCTGTTGTAAACGATCCCGAAGGCCACCACGACCGCGAAGCCCATGTAGAGTTTTTGGATCAACCCGATGCTCTCCGCCGTCGTTTTTCGAAAGCTTTCTCGTATCCCCGCTTTAACTACGACACTCCCCGCCCGCGGCGTCTCCTTCATTGCGCGGAGAAACTCCTCCCACTTTCCCGCCGCGACGGTGAGAAACGCCCCCGTGATCCGGTCGCCTTCGCCGAGCAGTCGGTTCAATTCGCCGATCTCCATGAACGCCGCCGTGCCCGCGAAATCCTCCGACAACCGCGCCACCGGCACCACCAGCGAAGGCCGCTTGCCTTCGAGCGCCTGCACGTCGAGCAGATCGCCCGGTTTCACGCCCAGCACTTCGCTCAGCTTGGCCGAGAGCACGATCCCCTGCGGCGGCAGCTCGATCTGGCGGCCGCCGGCATCGACCACTCGATTCAACAACGTGCGCGAACGCAGCGCCGTCAGTCCGATGCGCCGTGTCACTCCGCCCGACCGCAATTCCACCGGCACCGAGCGCACCGGTTCGGCCAGGATCACACCGGGCAAATTTCGAAAGTCCGCGATCGCCCGCGCCGGACCCGGCTCGATCAGCGACACATATGCTGTCTGCCGTTGCACCACGTCCCACTGGTAATCGAGCACGTAGAGAATCCCGTCACGCAGCGCGCTCGGCACAATCAGGATTCCCGTCGCGAGCGCCAGCGCCACGCACGTGAGTCCCGCCCGCACCGGGCGTCGTTCGATGTTGCGAAAGGCCATTCGCAACGAGACCGACAACCGCGCACCGATTCCCACGCGCTCCACCATCGACGGTCGAAAATTCGCCGGCGGCTCCGGCCGCATCGCTTCCGCCGGCGGCAGCCGCATCGCCGTGCGCACCGCCCCCCACACGCCCGCAAACGCCGCCAGCGCGCTCACCCCCACCGCGGCCATTAGCACGCCCTTCGCGACCATGAAGTTCAGCGCCGGAAACCGGAAAAAAAGGTGATACATCTCAACCAGACGCGTGCCGAGCGCGACGCCGCCCACGACCCCCAACCCCGTCCCCACCGCCACGATCGCGAGCGAGAATTTGAAATAGTGCCACCCCACCTCGCGATTGCTGAAACCGCACGCCTTCAACATCGCGATCTGCTCGCGCTGCAGCGTAATCTGCCGGTTCATCACCGCGTTCGTCATGAACGCCGCCACGCCCAAAAACACCAACGGGAAACCGATGGACAACCCCTCCAGCACGCGAATCTCGTCCCGCACGCGTGTGTGCGATGGATGCATCTCACGTCCATACGCCCCGCGCCCGCCATACGGCCGCAGCACGCGATCCACCGCCGCGATCACCGCCTGCTCCGTCGCCCCCGGCGCCAGCGTGAGCGCCACTTCGTTGAAAGCCCCGTCCATGTTGGTCGCCGCAGCCAGCTCCTTGTAAGGCACCCAGAATACACCATACGTCCGATTGTCCGGCAGCGCCGCGCCGGGCGGGGCTTCAAACACGAACTCGGGCGACAATACGATCCCCGCGATCCGAAACGTCTGCCGTCGCCCGTAGAGCACCGCCGAAATCTCATCGCCCGGCTGCAAACCGTGCGCGTCCGCAAACGCCTCGCCCACGAGCAACTCGCCCCGCGTGTCGCGTCCGACGAGAATCCGCCCCCGGCGCAAAAACAACCGGTTCAACACCCGCTCGCCCTGCTCCGGCAGCGAATGAAAAGACCCGACCGCCGGCTCCAGCATCGTCGGAAGATCGAGCGTTCCCTGGCGCACGATGCCCGTCTGCACCGCCGCCACGCCCGGAATCGCCCTGAGCTGCTCCACCACCGAGTCCGGCGCCCGCTTCAATTGGGCAAACACCTCCGCAAATCGATACTCGCGGTAATAGTCGTCGCGCGTCGATTCCAGCGAAAGAATCAGCGATCGCGTCATGATCATCATCGCGAGCCCGCACGCCATCACCAGCGCGACCGCCAGCGCCTGCGATTTCAGCGCCCGCAGGTCCCGCAACAATTTTCGATCGAGCAGGCTCATCGACGGAACGCCACGTCCGGCGGTCCCCCGCCGCGTTGCGGGGGAGCCACGATATCCACGCCACTCGCCGTCCGCGTATTCATTTTACCACTTCAAATTCTTCACCGGCGCCCGCCGCGCGTTCCCGTGTTCGCTCACGATCTTCCCGTCGCGCATCGACAACACCCGATCCGCCATATCCGCCAGAATCGCGTTGTGCGTGATGATCACCGCCAGCGTGCCGAGCTCGCGGTTGATGTGCTCGATCGCTTCCAGCACCGTGATGCCCGTGTTCACGTCGAGCGCCCCCGTCGGTTCGTCGCACAGCAGCACCTCCGGCCGCTTCGCGATCGCCCGCGCGATCGCCACCCGCTGCTGCTCGCCGCCGGAGAGCTGAGCCGGAAAATGATCCATCCGCGGCCCGAGCCCGACCAGGTGCAGCGCCTCCTCCGGCTCCATCGGATCGCGCGCGATCTCCGTGATCAGCGCGACGTTCTCCCGCGCCGTCAGGCTCGGGATCAGATTGTAGAACTGAAACACGAACCCGACCGCATCGCGGCGATACTGCGTGAGCCCCGCCTCGTCCGCTTGCGACAAATCGTTTCCTCGATACCGCAGCGATCCCGACGTCGGCACGTCGAGCCCGCCGAGATTATTCAACAAGGTCGACTTCCCGCTGCCCGACGGCCCGAGCAGCACCACGAGTTCGCCGGGGAACAGATCGAGATCGATGCCCGCCAGCGCATGCACCGCCGCTTCCCCGTCGCCATACGTCTTCGTCAAACCACGCACGGCGAACACCGCCTCGCGGGCGGCGGACGACGGAGGATTTGCGGTGCGAAACATGAAACACGCCCACTCAACGCCGGCGCGCCCTTTCCAGCAACCGTGCAGTCGCCCCGTCAAAATTTCGCGCGAGCGAATCAGGGAGCAGGGCAGGGCGGGGAGCCCAAAGACCCGCCTCCAAGCGCGCTCAGAAATCTCGGGCCCGGCCCCGCGCCCCGCTCACTCCACCTCGGACCCGGTGATCGTCGCCCCGCCGGTGACGTTCACCTTTTCCAACACCGCCTTCGAAATCTTCTCCGCCAGCTCGGGCTTTTCGCGCAGCGTCGCTTTCGCGGCGTCGCGACCCTGCCCCACGAGCGCGCCTTCATACGCGATCCACGCGCCTTTCTTTTCGAGAATCTTGTGCTCGATCCCGAGATCGAGGAGCGAGCCGATCTTCGAAATGCCCTCGTCATACATGATGTCGAACTCCACCTCCGTGAACGGCGGCGCGACCTTGTTTTTGACCACTTTGATTTTGGTGCGGTTGCCCACGACCTTTCCTTCAGGCGTCTTGATCTGATCCTTGCGGCGAATATCGAGCCGGATCGACGAGAAGAACTTCAACGCGCGTCCGCCCGGCGTCGTTTCGGGATTGCCGAACATCACGCCGATTTTCTCGCGAATCTGATTCGTGAAGATGCAAATGCACTTGGTCTTGCTCACGACGGCCGTCAGCCGGCGCATCGCCTGTGACATCAACCTCGCCTGCGAGCCGACCGTCGCGTCGCCCATCTGCCCATCGAGCTCCTGCTTCGAAATCAGCGCCGCGACCGAGTCGATCACGATCACATCGATGCTGTTGGAGCGAATCAGCGTCTCGGCGATGTTGAGCGCATCTTCACCGGAGTCCGGTTGCGAAACGAGCAGGTCGTCGAGGTTCACGCCCACGACCCGCGCGTATTTCGGATCGAGCGCGTGCTCGACATCGATAAACGCCGCCAGGCCGCCCGTTTTCTGCGCCTCCGCGATCACGCTCAAGCAGAACGTCGTCTTGCCCGACGATTCCGGCCCATAAATCTCGACGATACGACCCTTCGGCAGCCCGCCCACACCCAGCGCCAGATCGATCGCCAGCGAACCCGTGGTCAGCGTCTCGACCTTCATCTTCGTCGACGAACCCAGCCGCATGATCGAACCTTCCCCGAACTGCTTC
The DNA here is from genome assembly GCA_023430565.1 of Verrucomicrobiota bacterium. GTDB lineage: Bacteria > Verrucomicrobiota > Verrucomicrobiia > Opitutales > Opitutaceae > Opitutus. The sequence continues at coordinate 7,820 of JAEZAD010000251.1, read as the reverse complement.
GTGATGGCGGAGACGGCGAGATCGATGTTCTTGTCGCGACCAGGGGCGACGGCGACAGCGGACGATGCGGCGGATTTGGCGGGAGCGGCTTTGGACATGGGTGAAAAAGGCTCGAACGTTCGAGGTGAGGCAGTGGATCGCAGCCTGCGAAACGCGTCTGGCACTGCAAGCAACGATCGGAGAATGGCCAAGCACTGCTGTGTTCACCCGAACACGTCAAGCCGTCAGTGCGTCGCGTGCCGCAGTTCTCGTTATCCGCTCATCCATGCGACTCCGATCAGCAGCGTCAGCACAGCGATCGGCATCCCCGCCTTGAGGTATTCCATAAACGTCAACTGCACCCCGCGTCCGCGCGCGATCTCCGCCACGATCAAATTCGCCACCGAACCAAGCAGCGTGAGATTGCCCGCCAGCGTCGTCGCCATCGCGAGCGTCAGCCATGCGCTATGCGGATCCGCCAACGTCGGCACGATCGGTCGAAACAACATCACCGCCGGCACATTCGACACGAGATTGCTCAACACCACCGATACCGCCGTCAACGACCCCGCACCGCCATCCGCATACGGTCGCAACATCGCAAACAACCGCTCGCCCCAACCCGACGCACCGATCGCTCCCGTCACCACAAACAACGCGCTGAAAAACACCAGCAGCCCCCAATCGATCTCCTGAAACACCCGCTCTGTCCCCGTCCGCCGCGTCACCAACAACACCGCCGCCGCCAGCGCCGCGCATAATGGCACCGGCGCACCGGCGAACAGCGCGATCACCATCAGCGCCGCCGCAAACAACGATTTGCGCAGCCGCGGCCACATCACCTCCGGTTCAAAGTCACACCCTTCCGAAAACCGCTCCCGCCGAAACTCGCTCCGATACACCCCCACGATGACCAGCCAAATCACGCCCAACCCCACCAGCGCGATCGGCCCAAGCTCCCCCGCAAACGCCACAAACCCGATCCCCGACGAAATCCCCACGAGCATGTTTTGCGGATTGCCCGTGATCGTCGCCACCGACCCGACATTCGCCGCCGTCACCAGCGCAACGAGATAGGGCAGGGGGTTCCGCCGCAGCCGCTCCGCGATATCGAGAATCAGCGGCGTGAACACCAGCACGATGGTGTCGTTGAGAAACACCGCCGAAAACACACCCGACACGGCGACCAGCAGCCCCAACAATCGCCGCGGCGTCCGCGCATGCTTCACCACCTTTGACGTAACGAGCTCGAAAAATCCCGCCGCGCGCAGGTTTACGTTGAGCACCATCATCCCGAACAGCAGCACAAGCGTATTCCAATCGATCGCCGCATACGCCTGCTCGAGCGTCAGCGCGCCCAGCGCCACCAACACTGTCGCACCCACCAGCGCGATCGTCGCCCGATTCATCTTCAACCCCGGCCAGCGTCCAACCGCCACGCCGACGAGCGTGACCACCACCACCAATCCCGCCGCGATCTCCGGCGCGTTCATCGCTTCTATTTATAATAGCCGCGAAACCACTCCACGAAGCGCCGGAGACCTTCCTCCAACGGCACCTTCGGCTCAAACCCGATCGCCTCGCGCAGCCGGTCGATGCTCGCACACGTCTCGATCATGTCGCCCGGCTGCGCCGGCGCGAGTTCCACGACCGCCTTCTTTCCAAGCAACTCTTCCAACATCCGCACGAACAGCATCACCTCGACCGGACGATTGTGGCCGATGTTGAAAATCCGAAACGGCGGCACCGGCAGCTGCGCGGGAGGGTAGAGGAGCACTTTCAGCACGCCATCGACGATGTCGTCGACAAACGTGAAATCGCGCCGATTGCGGCCTTCGTTGAAGAGCTTGATCGGCGCCCCCTCGCTGATCGCCCTCGCAAAAATCGTCGGCGCCATGTCCGGTCGCCCCCACGGGCCGTAAACGGTGAAGAAACGCAGCCCCGTGATCGTCAGCCCATGCAAATGCGCATAGCTGTGCGCCATCAACTCGTTGCTCTTCTTCGTCGCCCCATAAAACGAGATCGGACGATCCGTGTTCGCCTCCTCGCAAAACGGCGCAACCGCCCCCGCCCCGTAAACGCTGCTCGACGACGCAAACACGAGATGCTTCGGCGGCAGCTTCCGACACGCCTCGAGCACGCTCAGAAACCCGTCGATATTGCTCCGCGTGTAAGCCGCCGGATTCTCCAAGCTGTAGCGCACGCCCGCCTGCGCGCCCAGGTGCACCACATACGTCGGCTTGAAATGCGCATACACCGACGCAAACGCCCCCGCCTCCGCGAAATCCATCCTTATGAACCGAAACTCCTCCAGCTTCTCCAATTCCGCCAGTCGCGCGCGCTTCAACTCGACCGGGTAATAATCGTTCAAGTCGTCGATCCCGAGCACCTCGCAACGCTTCGTCTCCGCCAAGCGACGCGCAACATGGTAGCCAATGAACCCGGCCGCGCCGGTCACGAGGACTTTCATTTCCCGCCTAATACGAGCCGCTGCACGGCGCGGGAAGCTCCAAATGCTCACTCCGGCACCGCCTCCTGTCATTCTGAGCGAAGCGAAGAGTCCATTGGGGGTCCGCGCGCTCAGCGCATCCGCGGATCGCCAACCCAGACCCACAACTTTTTCTACTTCGCCCCAAAACAGTCCTTGATTGCCGTAAAACCCGACCTATACCTTGCGCCGCTTTTGCACCCGCACACGTTCCTCGCATGAAGATCAAAGCCTATCTCAAGCCCTCCTGCGGCTGGTCCAATGGCGTGCGCGCAATCATGCGCAAATACAACCTCCCCTTCGAGGACATCGATATCATCAACAACCGCGCCAACTACGCGGAGATGGTCTCCAAGTCCGGCCAGCCCCTCTCGCCGTGCGTCGAGATTGATGGCGTGATGCTCGCCGATGTGTCGGGCGAAGAGGTGGAAAATTATCTTCTCAGCAACGACCTGATTAAACCGGTAGATACGCCCGTGGACACGCCGACAAACGCCGGCTGTTCCGACGAAGAGCACGCCAGGATGGCTACGAAAACGGTGCGCTTCTTCTGACCTCCTGCCGAGAGCTCTCCGTAACTCACGACTCCCCACGGGCCGCTCTCGCCAAGACGAGACCGGCCTTTTTTATGCTCGCTGTTTCCCTCTTCGCCTCCCGCTTCTCCTCCCTCCTTTTCAGCTCACAGAATTCAACCTGACCTCCACGTGAACAAAACCCGGACCTCGGAAACCCGCCCCACCTCTTCCCGCAGCAGCAGTCAAACGCGGCGCGCCCCGAAATCTCTCCGTCCGGCCAAACAGGGTCTCTACGATCCGTGGTTCGAGCACGACGCGTGCGGCGTCGGCTTCGTGGTCGACATGAAGGGTCGCAAGTCCCACCGCATCCTTCAGCAAGGTCTTCAGGTCCTCAAAAACCTCGACCACCGCGGCGCCAGCGGCGCCGAGATCAACACGGGCGACGGCGCCGGCATCCTCCTGCAGATGCCGCACAAGTTCTTCGTCGAAGCCACGAAAAAGTTGTCGCGCCTGAATATCCCCGACGCCGGCCAATACGGCGCCGGCCTCGTCTTCCTCCCGCGCAACCCCACCGCCCGCCGCAAGCTTGAGGAAGTTTTCGCCGGCATCATCCAGTCCGAAGGCCAGACGCTCCTCGGCTGGCGCACCGTGCCGACCGACAACTCCATGCTCGGCGACACCGCAAAGTCCGCCGAACCGTTCATGCGCCAGGTCTTCATCGGCCGCGCCGAAGGGCTCGATGACGCCGCGTTCGAACGCAAACTCTACATCATCCGCAAGCGCGCCTACTCCGAGATCCGCACGTCGACGTTCTCCGGCGCCGAGATGTGGTATGTCCCGAGCCTGTCCTACAAGACCATCGTCTACAAAGGCATGCTCACGACCGAGCAGCTCGAGCAGTATTTCACCGACCTGAAGCACCCGTCGATGGAAACGGCGCTCGCGCTCGTCCATTCGCGTTTTTCCACCAACACCTTCCCGAGCTGGGATCGCGCGCACCCGTATCGCTACATCGCGCACAACGGCGAAATCAACACGCTCCGCGGCAACATCAACTGGATGCACGCCCGCCAGGCCCTCTTTGCCTCCGAACTCTTCGGCGAGGACATCCAGAAGATCCTCCCGATCATCAACCCCAACGGCTCCGACTCGTCGATGTTCGACAACACGCTCGAACTCCTCGTCCTCGCCGGGCGCCCGCTCTCGCACGCGATGATGATGATGATCCCCGAACCCTGGTCCAATCACGAGACCATGGACGACGATCGTCGCGCGTTCTACCAATACCACTCCTGCCTCATGGAGCCGTGGGATGGCCCCGCCGCCGTCTGCTTCACCGACGGCAAGCAGATGGGAGCCTGCCTCGATCGCAACGGCCTCCGCCCGTCGCGCTACTACGTCACCAAGGACGGCCTCGTCGTCATGGCCTCCGAAGCCGGCGTGCTCGACGACATCCCCGCCGACCAGATCGCGCAAAAGGGCCGCCTCCAACCCGGCCACATGTTCCTCGTCGACACCGAACAGGGCCGCATCATCGAGGACGAGGAAATCAAGAAGCAGCTCGCGACCGAGCGCCCCTACCGCCAGTGGCTCAACGAGCACCTTATCAAGCTCGAGCAACTCCCCGAGGCGCCGAAGATCCCGCAGCCCGATCACGACACGCTGCTCCACCGCCAGATCGCGTTCGGCTACACGTTCGAAGACCAGCGCATCATCCTCACGCCGATGGCCACCAATGGCGTCGAAGCCATCGGCTCGATGGGCAACGACACGCCGCTCGCCGTTCTCTCGCAGAAGCCGCGCCTGCTCTACGATTATTTCAAGCAGCTCTTCGCGCAGGTCACCAACCCGCCGATCGACTGCATTCGCGAAGAACTCATCACCTCGTCCGAAACGCGCCTCGGTTCCGAAGGCAACCTCCTCAACCCCGACCCGCTCGCCTGTCGCCGCGTCGAGTTGAAGTGGCCCGTCCTCACCAACGAAGAGTTCGCGAAACTCCGCCGCCTCGACCAACCGGGCTTCAAGGTCGGCACGATCCCGATTCTCTTCCGCGCCACCCGCGGCGAAAAGGGCCTCGCAAAAGCGATGGAGGAAATCTGCCACATCGCCCGCCGCCTCATCGAAGACGAAGAGGTTACCATCCTCGTCCTCTCCGACCGCGGCGTCACCAAGGACTTCGCGCCCATCCCCGCACTGCTCGCGGTCGCCGGCCTGCACCACTTCCTGATCCGCGAAGGCCTCCGCACGCGCATCTCCATCGTTCTCGAAACCGGCGAAGCGCGCGAAGTGCACCACTTCTCGCTCCTCATCGGCTACGGCTGCTCCGTCATCAACCCTTACGTCGCCTTCGAAACGATCGACGGCATGATCCAGGACGGCCTGCTCGTGAACGTCGACCACAAGACCGCCTGCAAGAACTTCGTGAAGGCCGCGTCCAAGGGCGTCGTCAAGGTCATGTCCAAAATGGGCATCTCCGCGATCCAGTCCTACCGCGGCGCGCAGGTGTTCGAAGCCGTCGGCCTCCGCCAGGACGTCGTCGATCACTACTTCACCTGGACGCCTTCGCGCGTCGGCGGCATCGGCCTCGATGTCATCGCCTCCGAAGTGCTCACCCGCCACCGCGCCGCATTCCCCGAACGCCCGGTCAACGGCCACGTCCTCCCCGTCGGCGGCCAATACCAGTGGCGCAACGACGGCGAATACCATCTCTTCAACCCGCAATCGATTCACCACCTGCAAAAGGCGGTGCGCACCGCCAGCTACGCCACGTTCAAGCAATACTCGTCGATCATTAACGAGAACGCCAAGAACATCGCCACCCTCCGCGGCCTGCTCGACTTCAAGTTCAACGACCCGATCCCGCTCGAGGAAGTCGAGCCGATCGAGGCGATCATGAAGCGCTTCAAGACCGGCGCCATGTCCTACGGCTCCATCTCTAAGGAAGCGCACGAGACGCTCGCCATCGCGATGAACCGCATCGGCGGCAAATCCAACACCGGCGAGGGCGGCGAAGACGCCGACCGCTTCAACCCGCTCCCCAACGGCGATTCGAAGAACTCCGCCATCAAGCAGGTCGCCTCCGGCCGCTTCGGCGTCACGAGCCACTACCTCGTCAACGCCCGCGAAATCCAGATCAAGATGGCGCAGGGCGCGAAGCCCGGCGAAGGCGGCCAATTGCCCGGCACCAAGGTTTACCCGTGGGTCGCGAAAACCCGCGGCACCACCGCCGGTGTCGGCCTCATCTCGCCCCCGCCGCACCACGACATCTACTCGATCGAGGACCTCGCCGAGCTGATCCACGACCTCAAGAATTCCAACCGCCACGCCCGCATCAGCGTAAAACTCGTCGCCGAAGTCGGCGTCGGCACCATCGCCGCCGGCGTCGCGAAAGCGCACGCCGACGTTGTCCTGATTTCCGGATACGACGGCGGCACCGGCGCTTCGCCGCAGACGTCGATCATGCACGCGGGCCTCCCGTGGGAGCTTGGCCTCGCCGAAACCCACCAGACCCTCGTCCTCAACAACCTTCGCTCGCGCATCGCCGTCGAGACCGACGGCCAGCTCAAAACCGGCCGCGACGTCGTCATCGCCGCCCTGCTCGGCGCCGAGGAGTTCGGTTTCGCCACCGCACCGCTCGTCGCCACCGGCTGCATCATGATGCGTGTTTGCCATCTGAATACGTGCCCCGCCGGCGTGGCGACGCAGGACCCGCGCCTCCGCGAGAAATATGCCGGCAAGCCCGAACACGTCGTGAATTTCATGACGTATATCGCCACGGAAGTCCGCGAGCTCATGGCCCAGCTCGGCTTCCGCACGATCGAGGAAATGATCGGCCACACCGAGCGCCTCGAGCCGAAGAAGGCCGTCGACCACTGGAAAGCCCGCGGCCTCGACTTCAGCAACATCCTCTATCAGCCGGAAGTCCCCGACTCCGTCGGACGTTTCTGCCAGATTTCGCAGGACCACGGCCTCGACAAGTCGCTCGACCTCACACAGCTCCTCCCGATCTGCCAGCCCGCCATCGAACGCGGCGAAAAGGTCATCGCCGAGCTGCCGATCCGCAACGTCAACCGCGTCGCCGGCACCATCACCGGCAGCGAGGTCACGAAAAAATACGGTCCGCAAGGCCTGCCCGAAGACACTATCCGCATCCTCTTCAAAGGCTCCGCCGGCCAAAGCTTCGGCGCCTTCATGCCGAAGGGCATGACGTTCACGATCGAAGGCGACGCCAACGACTACGTCGGCAAGGGTCTCTCCGGCGGCAAGATCATCATCTATCCGCCGGCGAACGCCACCTTCGAACCCGCGGACAACATCATCGTCGGCAACGTCGCCCTCTACGGCGCCACGGCCGGCGAAGTTTACCTCCGCGGCCGCGCCGGCGAACGCTTCGGCGTCCGCAACTCCGGCGTCAACGCCGTCGTCGAAGGCGTTGGCGATCACGCCTGCGAATACATGACCGGCGGACGCGTCGTCGTCCTCGGCACCACCGGCCGCAACTTCGCGGCCGGCATGTCCGGCGGCATTGCCTACGTGCTCGACGAATCCGGCGAGTTCAAAAAGGACGTTAACCCCGCGATGGTCGGTATCGAAAATGTCGAGACGCCCGCCGAAATCGCCGAGCTCCGCACGCTCATCGAAAACCACGTCACCCACACGAAGAGCGCCCGCGGCCAGCGGATTCTCGACAACTGGGACGCGATGGTGCCGAAGTTCGTGAAAATCCTCCCCCGGGACTACAAGCGCATGCTCGCCTGCATCGAGCGCGCCCAAGCCCAGGGCCTCACCGGCGACGAAGCCATCATGGCCGCCTTCGAAGAAAACGCCCGCGACCTCTC
>JAEZAD010000240.1 GCA_023430565.1 Verrucomicrobiota bacterium | reverse complement strand
CGGTTGCTGCAGGGACGCAGCGACGCCGTGGGAATCGAAGTCGACCTCGGCCGCTTGGTCGGGGCGGAGCACGATCGCTCCATCGCTGCGCTCGCCCGGCTTGTCACGATCACGCTGGCGGCCGGTCGCATCGCCGTCGTTTACACCAGCCGGACGCTCGAGAGCAGGGAAAGCCCGGACGCCTTTCTCTTTTTCGGCGAACGAATCACGGAGGGCCTGGCGGCCATCGTGCGCGCCGTGCGGCAAACGCCGGCGTTCCTGATCGCCAAAGGTGGCATCACTTCTCACTGCATCGCGCGCGACGGATTGAAACTGCGCACCGCTTGGGTGCGCGGCTCACTACTGCCCGGCGTGCCGGTGTGGCGGTGCCCATCGGACAGCCGCTGGCCCGGCCTCGATTACGTGGTGTTTCCCGGAAACGTCGGCGACGACGACGCGCTGCTCCGCGCCGTGCAACGCCTCACTCGCTCATGAACCTCAAGCAACTCACGCCCGACGAACGGGCCGCCCTGCAGAAACTCGCCTTCGAAATCCGCGTGCTCAGCCTGGAATTCATCACCGGCGCGGGCTGGGGCCATATCGGCGGCTCGTTCTCGGAAGCCGAACTGCTCGCGTGCCTCTACGGTGGCGCTCTCAACATCTCGCCGGAAACCACGGCGAGTCCCGAACGCGATCGCTTCGTGTTGTCGAAAGCGCACGCATCGCCGGGCTTTTACGCGACGCTCGCGCTCCGCGGTTTTTTTCCGGTCGATCGGCTTTATCAGTATTGTCGCCTCGGCGGACTCGACGGACACACCCAGCGCAACAACCCCGCCGGCGTGGAATACTCCGGCGGCTCGCTCGGCACCGGCTTGTCGTTCGCCGCCGGGCTCGCTCACGCGCTGCGGTTGCGCGAGCAATTCTCTCCGCGCGTCGTCTGCCTCGTCGGCGACGGCGAATGCACCGAAGGACAAATCTGGGAGGCCGCGCTCTTCGCCGCCCACTACAAGATGGATAACCTCGTCGCCATCGTTGACTACAACAAGGTCATGGCGAAGGGCCGCATGTGCGAGATGATCGGCGTCGAGCCGTTCGAAGCCAAGTGGCAGGCCTTCGGTTGGGAGACGATCACGGTCGACGGCCACGACGTGGACGAGATATGTCGCGCGCTCCACCGCGCGTTCTACCTCGAGCGCAAAGGCCGTCCCGTGTGCATCGTCGCGCACACCGTGAAGGGCCGGGGCGTGCCGGAGTGTGAATTCAACTATCAGTGGCACACGCACGCGCCGGCGGCGGCGAAAGCGGAGGCGTTCCTCGCTGAGCTGCGCCGCAGCTACGGCGTCGCCGAACAGGCGTTTCACCGTCCACTCGGCCGTCCCGACGAAGCCGGCTTGGAAGCCGCCATCAACGCATCCCTCGGCTCTCCCTCGAAATGAAATTCTACGACAAGGAATTGCGCGCGGTCTTCGGCGAAACGCTGGTCGAGCTCGGCCGCGAGTTTCCGCAACTCGTGGTGCTCGACGCCGATCTCAACACGTCCACGCGCACCGTGCTGTTTCAACAGGCGTTTCCGCAGCGCTTCGTGCAGTGCGGCATCGCGGAATCCAACATGTTCGGCGTCGCCGGCGGACTCGCCGCCGAAGGTTTCATCCCGCACGTCGCCACCTTCGCCACCTTCGCGTGCAAGAAAGCCGCCGATCAGGTTTACATGAACGCCGCGTATCCACGGCTCAACGTCAAGATCCCGGGCGCCTACCCCGGCATGACCGCGACCGAATGCGGTCCGTCGCACAACGTCGCCGAGGATCTCGCGATCATGCGCGCCATGCCGCACCTGCAGGTGTTCGACTTCGGCGACAACGTGGAACTGGCCTCCGCGCTGCGCGTGCTGACCCTCACCGACGGCCCGATGTATTACCGCGTGCCCAAGATCAAGGCACCGGTGCTCTTCTCGCCCGGCCACGAGTTCGTCATCGGCAAAGGCCACGTGCTCCGCGAAGGCACGCACCTCGCGCTGCTCGGCACCGGAATGACGACGGGTCTCTGCCTCGCCGCCGCCGAATTGCTCGAGCGCGGCGGCATCACGGCCACCGTCGTCCACATGCCGTCGATCAAACCGATCGACGAAGAGCTCATCGCGGACTGCGCGCGCCGCCATCCGCTGCTCGTCACCGTCGAGAATCATCGCATCCACGGCGGCTTCGGCAGCGCCGTGGCGGAAGTGACCGCCGCGCGTCAACCGGTGCGCATGGAGCGCATCGGGCTCGGTGAAACCGTGTTCGAAAGCGCGCCGCTCGCGCACTTAATCGAACACTATGGACTCTCGCCGCGCGCCATCGCCGCGCGCTGCCACCAGACGTTGAAGGAGCAGTCATGAACCGCCTGCCCGAAGATCCGCTGCCGCTCTTCGAAGCCTACATGCGGCTTTGCGGCACGCCGACGCTCGCCGCGGAACCCGGCGAGCCGGGCCTCACCGGTAAAACGCTCGGGATCGTCAACGGCTCCGCGTGGACAACCCTGTGGTCGATGTATTTCGGCCGCCGCCATCTACCGGGCGTCAAGCTCGTCAACGTCGGCAACGAGGCCGTGCAGCTCAACTTCATGTCCGCGCACGCCGCGGGCGAGGCGTGTCCGCCGGAAAGCAACATCCGCTGCTTTCAGAATTATGCGGCTGACCTCGTCCGGCTGCATCGGCCGGACGCCATCCTGCTCACGTGCTCGACGATGAATCGCGCGTCTGACTCCGTAAAACGGATACTCGTCGAATCCGACGTTCCGCTGGTGCAAATCGACGAGCCCATGATGGAGGCGGCCGCCGCCATCGGCGGACGCACCCTCGTCATCGCGACTCACGGGCCGACCGTTGCGAACACGCAAGCCCTGCTCCGGGAAACCGCGACGCGTCTGGACCGACCACTCGACCTCACCGGTGCAACGGTCGAGGACGCATTTCACCTGCTCGGCGAGGGACGCATCCGCGAGCATAACGAGATCATCGCCCGGACCATCGACGACGTGCGGGCTCACGAACGCATCGATTCCGTGGTCCTCGCGCAGCTTTCCATGGCGGTGTTCGCCCTGACCTATCCGGATGCGGAAGCGCGTTTCGAAGTTCCCGTGCTGAACAGCGGCGATTGCGGTTTCCGCCGCGTGCGGGAGTTGTTGCTGTCCACGTCTCGCGAAACGCCGGTCCGATGAGCGCTTCCGCTTCGCCGGCGAAGGGATGGTATGCGCGCCACTGGCACTGGTGCGTATTGGGACTCCTTCTCCTTGGGACCTTCCTCAATTACCTCGACCGCCAGACGCTCAGCCTGGCGATCGAACCGATCTCCGCCGAGCTCGGGCTCGATGTCGTGCAACGCGGACGATTGCTTGCCGCGTTCGTTTACTCCTACGCGTTCAGTCACCTCTTCATTGGATTCATTCTCGACCGGGTGCGCGACCTGCGACGCTTCTTTCTGTTCATGGTGGCGGGCTGGTCGCTGGCCACGATGGCGGTCGGCTGGGCGAACAGTTACTCCAGCATGCTATGGCTGCGTTGCGCGCTTGGCGTTTTCGAGGCAGCCAATTTCCCGCTGGGCTTCCTGCTCATCTCACGACTGTTTCCGCCGCGCCAAAAAGCGTTCGCCGTCGGCGTGCTCACGAGCGGCGCGATCCTCGCCACGCTCGTGGCGCCGAAGACGGTGATCTATTTTTCCACGCATCACGACTGGCGGTGGGCTTTCATTTTCTGCGGCACACTCGGGTTAATCTGGCTGCTGCCGTGGTGGCGGGTGTTTCGCGAACCGGAGAAACGCGCCGCGTATTGGCCGCAACCAACCGCGCAAACCGCTAAACCCCGCACGTTGCATCTTCGCGACGTCATCGGGCGCCGCGCATTCTGGGCCGTGGCCGGTGTCGGCGTCGGCATCATTCCGGGGTTGTATTTCATGACCCAATGGCTGCCGAGTTACTTCACGCTCGAGTGGAAACAGGATTTCAACCAGGCGCTCGGCAACCGGCTCATGTTAATCTATCTCATGCAGGACGCCGGTTCACTCATCGGCGGACTCCTGGTGTGGTGGCTCGCCGGCCGTGGTCAGCCGCTCATGCGTTCGCGCAAGATCGTCATCGCTACGGCGTATGGCTGCACCCTGCCGATTCTCGCCCTGCCCTCTCTCACTTCGATCAACCAGGTCGTCGCCGCCGCCGGCATCTACATCTTCGGCCTCGCGATGTGGATGTCGATTCACGGCGCTTTCAAGCAGGAAGTGAATCGCGCGCAAGTAGGCGCGGTCGCGGCGTTGATCGGCTGCCTCGAAACCGGTTTCGCCGCGTTCGTCGTCGGTCGCGTCGGCGAGATGGTGCACGCCGCCGGCGGCTTTGTCGGCGTGTTCGCGCTGCTCGGCGGATTTCTGGCCTTCGCCGCAATCTGCGGCCTCTTTCTGATCCGACAGCGCGATCTCGAACCCTGACGGCGGCCGTGCCCTCCCTCTCAACCGGATGAATGAGAAGACGGTGGTGCTGGAGCTCCCAGGCTGATAAATTTTCTCCACCCAACCCATCATTCTCATGCGCTCAAGCCTCGTCTCTCCAGTCCGGGTCTGGTTGATAACCCTGCTCATCGCCGTCCTGCCAGCGGTCGTCGCGGCCGCCTCCACGCCGCGGCTGGCCGGACCGTGGGTGAAAATCGCCGGTCGTCCGCCTTTGGAGAAATGGGCGTCGCCCAAAGCGGAGCCGGTGGATTTTACTGTCTTTCAAGCGGACGACGGCACGTGGCAACTGATCGCCTGCGTGCGTCACACCGCGCATCCAGGCAACACCCGCCTGCTCTACCGGTGGAGCAGCCGCGAACTGACTGCCCCCGATTGGAAGCCCGAAGGCATCTTTCTCTCGTCCCGACCCGACTGGAGTCATCGCGAAGGTCACTTGCAGGCTCCGTTTTATGTGAAGGACGCCGGCACTCATTTCCTATTCTACAACAGCAATGGCGCCCACCTGCTCACCAGCACCGACGGTCTCGCCTGGTCGCCCCACGGCACGGAAGCGGTTTTTCAAATGGGTCGGGATGTTTGCATCCTCGACGATCGTCAGCGCTCGAAGAAATGGATCGCCTACTACACCTCGCCCGAGCCGGGTATCAATCCCGCCACCCGCGATCATACCGTCCGCGCCCGCACCGCCACGGTTCTCACCGGGCCTTGGAGCGACGACGCCGTCGAACTCCCACCGCTCACGCCGCCGCCTGCCGGCTACACCTTCGCGTATGCGGAGAGTCCCTTCGTTTTGAAGCGCGGGGAACATTACTACCGTTTCGAACAGATGTTTGTCTTTCGCTCGGACCACCCGCTGCGCTGGACCGGCCCCGCCGTGACCTGCCTGATTCCTGACGATCCCATGAAGCTGCTCGCGCCCGAAATCATCTCCCATGAAGGACGCGATTACATCCTCGCCTACCAATGGCGCGGCCGCGACGAACGTGGCGTCTTTATCGCTCCGCTTGCCTGGGATTGAACGCGGGGATTTCGGTTTTCCCCGACAACCAACAGCTCTTCGGCGGCGGGCGTTGTCGGGCTGGCACCCACTTTCCTTCCATGAAAATCCGCCTCCTCCTCTGTCTCACCGCCCTGGTCTCCCTGCTTCCGGCTGCCGAACCCGCGCCCTCCGCCGGCCATGTGATCTCGATCAAAGGCACGCGCTTCCTGCTCAACGGCGAACCCTTCCCTCTCACCGGCGTCAGCTTCTTCAACGCCATCTACAACCCCGAGTTCAACCGCGACTCCGCCACGCGCCGCCAGTGGCTCGCGAAGTTTCAGAAATACGGCGTGAACCTCATCCGGGTCTGGGCACAGTGGGACAACCGTAATGGCTTCGTGGATGCGGGCCCCGACTGCACACTCTATCTATCCGACGGCACATTGCGCGCCGACCACGTCGCCACACTCCGCGCCATCATCGCCGACGCCGACGCGCTCGGCATGGTCGTCGAGCTGGCTCTTTTTGCCAACGAAAGCCGCGCCGACGACATTCTCCTCAAAGCCGACGAACAGGATCGATCCGTCGCCGCACTCACGGCCGAGCTCAAACCGCATCGCAACCTCGTCTTCCAAATTTGGAACGAATACGACGGCCGCGTCCGCGAGATGCTCGCCGTCATCAAGCAAAACGACCCCGCGCGTCTCGTCACAAGTTCCCCGGGTTGGGCCGGACATCTGGGCGACGTGAAGGACAACGCCGCCCTCGATTTCCTCACGCCGCACACCTCGCGGATCGTTCGCCACTGGCAGGTCGCACCCGACGAGATCGCTTATCTCCTCAAGCGCTACAACAAACCCGTCGTCGACGACGAACCCGCGCGCAACGGCACCACCAAGTTCGGCGGCCCCGAGGGCGGCGCCACATCACCTTACGATCACATCATCCAGATCGCGCGCGTGTGGGAACTCGGCGGATACGTTGTCTATCACCACGACATGTTTCAGACCGGCTACGGCACCCCCGCCATTCCTCCCAGCGGGATTCCGGACCCGGAATTCAGTCCTTACCATCACGAGGTCTTCAAGTTTCTGGCGCTCCGCGATCGCTATCTGCGCTGAGGCGCCGGGTCGCTTGGCCGTGCGCGCGGCCAGGTTGTCGTCAATCCGTTTTGCCTTTCTGGGCGACGCGCTGCCGGTGCCTGGCGTGTTATCCGTGTCCGCGGCCGGAGTTGACCTGAACAAAAAGGCTCTCCGGTTTCAGCCGGAGAGCCTGTTGTTGGGAAGTCTGATCAGGCTCTGGTCGAACTGCAGCGGACGCCCTAGAAACTAAACGTATTCGACACGCGCCAGGAGCGTCCTTCCTGGATGCGGTAGAGCCCGGTCAAGCCGTCCGGATTCGCCGTCACCGGCACCAGTTTGTTTCCGCTAAACGCGTTGTAGACATTCAGCTGGATGCGCCAGTCGATCTTCTCGGTGAGCTTGCGGCGGTAGCTGATATGGAAATCAACCCGGCTCGTTTTCGGCCCCATGAACGGATTATCGATATCGGCGGTCACCACGCCCAACTCGTCGAAGTAACGCGGATATCCGATCGAGCGCGCCCCTTCCCAACGATAGGCGCCGCCGACGCCGAGACCCTTGAGGCGGCCTTCGTCGAACGTGTAGTTGGCGAGGCCGTTGAAGCGCCATTGCACCAGATCGGTGTTTCGCTGGCCGTTGCGCTGCAAGGTCACGAGGTAGTTGGACCAGATGTTGTCCCGGAAGAACTCGGCCATCGAACCGTTGACGGCGAACGGATCCGCGACGCTGCGCAAGGCACCGGCGGCGGTGGGCGTGTTCCCGTTCCACAACGCGTCCTGGAGGAATTCATAAATCGCCGAGGTGGCCCCGCCCGGGACGTTGTCGGCATACGCATCGATCTTCGAGGCATTGAACGTCAGCCGAAGCTGGCGGGTTGGATTCGCGGTGAACTCGATCTCGTAACCTTTGGAAACCGTGTCCGCCGTGTTCGTGCCGCCGATGGCGAACGTGGTCTGGTCGTTGCTGGGCGCGAACGTGCCGGCCTGATGCCAGTTCGACACGAAGGTCGGGAACTGGCTCTTCAACTCGGCCTCCATCGCATACCACGCCGGAGCACTGATGTTTTCCTGGTCGTCGATGCTCCAGGACACCGGCGTGGTCTGGCTTTCATACGCATCGCGCAGGATGCCGTTGGCCGCGTTGTAGGCCGAGGGCCCACCCGTGTTGCCCAGCAGTTGCTGCAGTCGGAACTCGTTGGCGATCGCCCCCGTCGACGCGTTCAAGATCGTCGTCTCGAACTTGGCGATCTTGAGGCTATAGCGCCGGTCCTTGGTGGAAAACAGGACACTATATTCGTCGGTTGTTCCGGCCGGGGGCGGGAGCGGACGGGCGAGTTTGTCGATTCGTCCCGCCGTCGGATTGAAGTTCTCGCCGCGATTGTAGCCGACGGCGATGTTGACCGGCAGCCAATCCATCTTCGGCAGACGATTGAGGTGCGCGACGAGGCTCTGGCTGCGCGACTGCACCTCCAGTGAATAACGATTGCCCGTGCCGTAATTGAAGACCGCCGGGTCCAGGTTGGCGCCGCCGTCGGGCCGCGCCGTGCTGTTCTTCTGTTTGGTGTGGGCCTTGTCTTCGCGCCAACCGACGGTTCCGACGAGCGCACCGTTCAACAGGTGGCCCTGCCAGGAGAGGATGTTGGACTCGATCCGCGTGCGGGTCAGACCCGCGTTGCGCGTCGCGAGATCGAGGTCGGCCTGATTGCCGCTGAGGGCGTCGATGAGCGTGTATTGCTTGGGTCCCCAGCCGACGTAGTTCTCCGGGTTGGCCGACTGCGTCGAGTTCTGGCCGAGCGGATTCACCCACGGCGCGTTGAAGGCGACATCGGCCGGCGCGATCCAGGTCGGATCGAAAACGGTCACGGTGATCGGCGCTTTGCTGATCTCATCGAGAATCGGCGTTTCGACCGGCGAGAAATACGCGCCGG
The DNA here is from genome assembly GCA_023430565.1 of Verrucomicrobiota bacterium. GTDB lineage: Bacteria > Verrucomicrobiota > Verrucomicrobiia > Opitutales > Opitutaceae > Opitutus. The sequence goes on along the minus strand of JAEZAD010000240.1, from coordinate 19,335 downwards.
AGAGCGTGGTCCGCCCGGTCAGGTTGCCGCTGATATAATATTGGACGCCGGTGCGCGTGTTGTTGTTGAACCGCTGGCCGGGAATTCCCGGGCCTTCGACCAGCAGGTTGTCCGGATAAACGTGCCGCTGGAAATCGCGGGTGCGGGTCTCGTTGATATCTTCGGACCACGCCGCGTTGAGCACTTGGCGGCCAAGCACGTATTGCAGCCATTTCGGGCCCTTGTTTTCGCGACGGAAGTCGTAGTCGAAAAACGCCGATGCCCGGGAGCCCTCGACATCGTATTTGCGGATGCGATTGCCGCCAAAGGTCGTCTCCTGCACGTAAGCGCGACCGACGTTCGGGTTGGGCGTGCCGTCGCGGAGGTAGGCATTGATGTCGACCATGATGCGGCTGTTGTCGCTGAAGAGGGATGTCTGGCCAAACTCCGCCGACTCGCGGAAGTGCGAGAGTTCGAGACCGACCTTGTTCTGGAAAAACGTCGTCGCGACCACGGCGCGCAACTGGTCGAAGTCCGACCACTCGCGTTTGTTCGGGCCGTCCAGCAGGTTGTTGTAGAAATCGAACGCCGTGTGATCGGCCAGCGAGGTGCGCGACCACGCGCTGCCGAAGGGATGGCCGATGGCCGAGGCGTAGCTATTGAGCGAGTTGACGAGACGGGCGCTGTAATTCGCGCCGAAGAGCGCCGCCGAGGTCGGATTCGTGTTGATGGAGCCGTTCGCATTGCGCACGCCGTAAGCGCCGCCGCGACCGATCACCCAATACTGCGCTCCGTCGCGACTCGCGATGAGCCGGGCGCCTTCGGCGTCGAAACTCGTGCCGATGCCCAAGGGGAACGTGCCGCCGAAATTATTCGCGTAAGGCACCTGGTATCCGTTCAGCGCAAATGTCCCGCCCGGAATCACCCCGTTGGGGTAATTCATGAAGTTGGTGCCGGCGGGCAACTGGATGTCCCGAACCTGCAGCCCTGACACATAGGGCGTGATGAAATCCACGGGCGGGGCGAAGCGCGGCCGGTTGCTGTCGCCCTGGCCTTGCTCGTAGTCGACCGAAACTTCAAACGTGCGACCGTCGCGGTTGAGGAACGAGGGCCGGTAAGTCGCCGCGGCGAACTGCCGGTCTTCGTCCTCGTAAGCGAACCGCTGGCGGAACTCGTTTCGCTCCGATAGCAGCGCGGCCCGAACCGCCAGCTGGTCGCGCAGCACGACCTTGTTGAAATTGAGCGTGGCCCGCATCGATCCGAATTGATCGAAGACCAATCCGAGCTCGCCGCTGTCGCGCTGCAGGTTGGCCATGTCCGTGCTCGCATTCACCACGCCGCCCGGACTGCCCAAGCCGAAGAGAATGCTGTTGGGACCGCGCAGCAGATCGATGCGTCCCACGTTGTAGCTGTCCCACGCCACGTTGGTCCGAAAATAATTCCGGGTGTTGTCGGCGCTCACCAGTCCGCGCACGCGCGTGCTGCCCGCCGGGTTGAGCATGCGCAGGGTCTCGTCGTTGTTGCCGAAGCTGCCGTTGCCCGCGTGGATGTAGTTACCACGGCTGGACGACACTTCCATGTTGGTCGCATACGCGAGCACCGAGCCGGAATCCGTGCCGCCGAGATCCTGCAGGAATTCCTTCGTGAGGACGCTGATCGACGAGCCGACGTCCTCGAGATTTGTGCGCAGGCGGGTGCCCGCGAGGGTGGAGGTGGCAGCGTAGCCGGCGTCCCTGTCCGTGGTGACCACGAACGGAGAAAGCGTATACACTTCTTCGTTGTTCGACTCGTCGCTGTTCGACTCCGGTGTTGGCGGTGTTTGCGCCGCCGCAAAGGTCGCGATCGCACCCGTCACAAGGGTGGCTAGAAATCGCGACCGTGATCCTGGCAGATGTTGGCAGGAGATCATGGGGTGAGTTGGGTTAGGGTTGTGCGCGCGGGACAGTCGCCCCGGGCGCATCGAATCGGTATTTTCCCGCGCTGCCTCCGCCAACGGCTGCGCATATCATCTTGTTGAAATCCGCCGCCCGATGCGGCCGCTCATTCACGGTGCGGCAGCGTGCTGCCTTCATACCAGATCGGCTCCAGCAGGAGTTTTCGCTGCTGCGTGGGCACGCCCCATTCGTTTTCGTTGATCGCCGCGATCAGCGCGTCCACGCCGGATGCGCCAATCTCGTTTACCGGACGGAGAATGCCCGTGAGGTCGGGCGTTTCGTGGGGATACACGGAAAGCGAAGCAACCGCGATGTCCTCCGGCACACGTCGGCCCGAAGATCTGATCCAGCCATACACCCGGGAGACAAACGAGATGACCACTTCGGGCTCATACCGGTCCAGCCAGCGCAGAAAGCTGTCCCGGTCGTTCGGGTCCGAAGTCAGCACCGGCAGACGCTCGCGCGGCTTGAGCAACGCCGCCTGCGCGGCGACCGAGCTGCCGTAGCGCGTCGCGTCATCGACCGCCCGCGGCACATGCGAGAGCATCGCCCCGCCGATCTTCCGATAGCCGCGGGCCACCACCTCGTCCCACACGTGCCGGGTGCCGGTGAAACGATCGGGCGCCACCAGATGAAAACGTGTCGCCACCCACCCGAGATCGAGGCCCACCACCGTGAAATTTTCCACGGGCATCTCCAGGATGCCGGGACCCTTCGTATATTCGAACTGCGGAACCAGCAGGCCGCGAATGCCCCGGTGGTAGAGCACGCGAGCCACCGTTTTGACGGACGCATAATCCGCCAGATCGAACTCATGGACAATATAGCCGCGCTGTTCTGCGCGCACTCGCGCCGCCGCGAGAAACCGGCGATGCTGCTCGGCGTTCTCCATCCGGCTGTCGACCAGATACGCGAGCGCCGCTCCGCTGCCGGTTTCGTGTCCCGCCCACCGCTGGCGCGCGAGCACCGAGAGCGCCGGATCGGGCCGATATCCCAGCTTGTCCGCCATCACCCGCACGCGCTCGCGGGTGCCCGCCGAGATACCCACATAATTGCGGAGCGCCAGGGAGACGGTGGATTTGTCCAGGCCGAGTTTCTCGGCGATGTCTTGCTGCGTTATGCGACGGTTCACGAATCGGGCCGGAAGGGCAGAGTCGTGCTCCTCCGGCGACCCGGATCCGTCGCAAGCCGGCGGAGTATGGCGAAGCCCGATTAATTCAACAGATTGAATCCCTCGGCATGCTCCCGTTTTTCCGCCAGCGATCGCTCGCCCCGGGCGGGAAGCCCGGCTCGCGAAATACGGTGAGAAGCGGTCGAGTTTACGCGCTGCTCATCCGCCAGCGATCTCGCCCTTGAGCCGCAGCGTGTCGCCGAGATCCTCGACTTCGAAAAATCGCGCGCGCTCGACCTGACGGTTCGGCTGGTGAATGACCATGACGAGGCGGCCATCGAACGTCTCGAACAGCATCGGATGGCCGCCGTCGTCGGACCACAACGGCTCGGGCAACTGCTCCCACGGACCGAAAACGCTCCCGCTCTGCGAGCGCGCGATACCCACCGCATATTTGCTCGGGCCGTAGCTCGACCAGAGCATCAGCAGCGTGCCGCTTTTGGTCCGGTGCAACCAGTTCCCGTCGCTGACGTAGGCGTGGTAACGTTTTCCCTGATACAGTTCGCCGATGTCGCCGCGGCAGCGGACCCACGGTCCCGCCGACGCGTGAAAAAGAAGCTGCGGCTCGCCGACCGCCTGCGACAGATCGTCCGACAAACGCACGATGTCGAAACTGCCATCGGTGATCTGCGCCCACTCGTGGCAAAACACCATGTAGGGCACGCCCTTCTCCACCCAGAGGCTGCCGTCCAGCGCCATCCAATCATGTGGCGTCTGAGGCCCCTCCCCGATCGGCCGGAAGGGACCGAGCGGCGAATCCGCCACGAGAATGTCCGTCCCGCGCCGAACGTTCTGCGGTCGGTCCGGCGGGGTCGGCAGGGTGTCCTTCGACGTGATCGTCGCGAAAAGATAATAGCGCCCCCGGTAGCGGTGCACCTCCGGTGCCCACACGGTTTCGCGGCCCCAATGATCCGCCGGCACTTCCCACACCGGCACGGGATCCTCCCAGTTTTCGAGATCCTTGGTTGTGAAAACCATCACCGCCTTCCGCTCCACGCCGCCATCGAAGATCCCCGACGTCGTCGTGCCGTAGACATAGTAGGTTTGCGTGGCCGGGTCCGGCAGCACGAAGGGATCGCGAATACGGATCTCCGAGCGATGCGTCGTGGCCGCGCCGGCCACACACGCGAGCATGGCGCACGAAGCGATGACACAGAATTTGCGGAAAACGTTCACGAGGCTTGTTCGGGATAACGGCATGGGGCGCAGGGGGAGAAGATCATCCGGGGACGAAAAACTCGCGGGACTCAATCCGGCATAGGACATAGTCTCCGCTTTGACGTGCGGGCGGTGCTTTACGTTCCAGCACGATCGCAGGTGACGCGAACTCCTCCCCGCTCCTCGCTTGGTTCATGGCTCCGCCCGCCACGCCCCTCCCCTGCTGGCGTCCGCAAGACGCGTCGCTAACCGCTTCACCGGCGGTCGGCCGCGCGGGAGCTTTCGGGAAATCCGCCGGCCTCGTCAGTGCGATGCTCCTGCTTTTTTCCGGTTGCACGCGCGACGAGGCCGCCGACCGCGCGGCCGCAATCGATTCAGCACCGACGAAAACGTTTCCGGTTTTGGAGTTCCTTCCGACGGCCATCGGTGCGCCCGCCGCGGACTTCGGCCGCCCGATGGTCACGAACGTCCAAATCGTCGACCTCGACCGCGACGGCCTGACGGACGTGCTGTATTGCGACGCGCGACACAACACCGTCCGCTGGATCCGCCAATCGCCGCAGGGCGTGTTCAACGAACAGGTCATCGGCGAAAACCTGCGCGGTCCGGCGCATGTGGAAACGGCCGACCTCAATGGCAGCGGCCGGCTCGATGTGCTCGTCGCCTGCATGGGCCAGATTTTACCGAGCAACGACCGCATCGGTGCGGTGGTCGTGCTCGAAAATATCGACGGCCGGAAATTCCACCCGCGCGTGCTGCTCGAGAACACGGCACGCGTCACCGATGTCCGCGCCGCCAACCTCCACGGCCATAATGACGGTCGCCTCGATCTGATCGTCGGCCAGTTCGGCGGCGCCCAGGGCGAAACGCGCGTGATGAAAAACGAGGGCGCCTGGCAGTTCACCAGCAACGTGGTGAATCTGCTCTCGGGCTGCGTGAACGTTCCCGTCGCGGATTTCGACGCGGACGGAAATCAGGACTTCGCCGCGCTGATCTCGCAGGAATGGGAGGAGGTCCATTGGTTCCGCAACGTCGCGCCCGCGCCACTTCGCGGCACTCCCGTGTGGGGCTCCACCAACGAGGATTATGGCAGCAGCGGATTGGACGTGGCCGACGTCAATCGCGACGGCAAACCCGACCTGATCTTCACCAATGGCGATGGTTTCGATTATGCGCTGCAGGCGCCGCGGCCGTGGCATGGCATCCAATGGCTGGAAAACCGCGGAGGTGGCTCCTTCAAGTTTCATCGCGTCGGCGATATGCCGGGCGCCTACGGCCCGTGCGCGGGCGATCTCAACGGCGACGGCACCGTCGATCTGCTCGCGGTCAGTTGCCTCGCCGATTGGTCCGACCCGAATTCCGCGTCGATGATGGCGTGGCTGAACGATGGTCGCGAAAATTTCACTCCGGTCGTGCTCGCGCGCCGCCCGATCCAGCTCGTGACGGCGGCCGTGGGCGATCTCGACGGCGACAACATCCCGGAAATCGTGACCGGCGGATTCCACGCGTTGCCGCCGTTCGAAGAAACGAGCAACATCACGCTGTGGCGCCGCAAGTGACACGTCAGAAACCGCACTCCCCTCGCCCGCGGACAAAGCTTTTGCTCGTCGGTGCCGCAATCGTCGCGGCAGTGGCGTTCGCCGCGATCTGGACGTCGCGCACCGCTGCAATCGCAAACCTGGACGCCGCGTTGCCGCCGCGCCCCGCGCTCACAGGACAACCCGCGATTCTCGAAAAGCTGCTCATCGAGGCGGAGCAGAAAGCGAAATCGCCGGCATCCGCGATCGACGGCATCGTCGAACTCGCACGGCTGTATCACGCGAACGACTTCGTTTCCGAGGCGGAGGCGTGCTGGGAGTTTTTGCGGAAGAAACAACCCGACGAAGCGCGTTGGCGCTACTACCTCGCCGACGTGCATCGCCGCCAAGGCGACTACGCCGCGATGACCGTGCTGCTCGGCGAAACGCTCGCGCTCGCGCCCGACTACGCCCCCGCACGCCTGCAGCTCGCGAACCTTCAGTTCAAATCCGGGGAACTCGAATTGGCCGAACGCAGTTATCGGTTGCGCTTGGACGCGCTGCCGCAGGATCCCTACGCGCGGCTCGGGTTGGCGCGCGTGGCGTTGCAACAGGAACGCCCCGACGCCGCGAGGGCGTTGCTCGAAGCGCTCCTGCAGGACACGCCGCATTTCTCCAGCGCCCACAACCTTTACGCCGAACTTCTCGCCAGCGACGGCGACGACGCCGGCGCCCGCCGGCATCGCTGGCTCGGACGCGAGACGCTGCGCTACCGCGAGCCGGACGACGCCTGGCTCGATGAGCTGCAGGCGTGGTGCCACGATTACGACCGCCTCAACGTCTTGGGCACGATCGAACATCAAACCGAGCAGCACGAACGAGCGGAGCGTTTTTTCGAACGGGCCATCCGGCTCGATCCCAGCCGGCCCGACGCCTACGAGCTCCTGGCGAGCGTGTATTTGAAACGCGGTGACGTCGCCCGCGCGCGCGACCTGCTCGAGTCCGCGCTGCGGCAGCTCGACGGACGAACGTCGCCACGGGTTTTCGTTTCCTTGAGCGTCGCCTACCGGTTGTTGGAACAGCCCGCCGAGGCGGTCCGTGCCGCCCAGCTGGGACTGGATCAATTGGGCTCAACGGCCGAACTGCTCGACGCCCTCGGTTCGGCCTTCGCCGCTTTGGAACGTCACCAGGACGCGATCAACGTCTGGCAGACTGCGCTCGCGAAGAATCCCGGCGACGCCGGTATCAACTACAACCTGGCCAGATCCCTGCTCGCGCTGCGACAGCTCGACGACGCACTCGCCGCGCTCGACCGATCGCTCGCACTCCAGCCCACGTATTTGCCCACACTCCTTCTGCGCGGAGAAATCGAACTGCAGGCCAGCCATCTCGATCTGGCCGGGCATTACCTCCGTCCCGCCTTTGAGTTTCATCCCGAAGACGCGCAAGCGCGCCGACTTTTCGCCGAATGGCATTTGCGAAGAGGCAGTGAGGCGGAAGCGGACCGGAATCCGGCCAAAGCGGAGCGTCACTATCGTGACGGTCTTGCGGTGGACGAAAACCACACCGAGCTGCTCGTGCGGCTCGGCCTCTTCTACTTGCTGCACGCGCGGCCGGCCGACGCGATCGATCCGCTCGCCTCGTTCCATCGTTTACAACCGGAGAGCGCGCCCGGCTGCCTGTTCCTCGGGCAAGCCTATGCTTCGACCCACCAGCGCGAGAAAGCCCGCGAAATCCTGACCACGGGCGTGCAGTTGGCCGAGCGGTCGGGCAACGCGAAGATCGCGAACGATTGCCGCAGATTGCTGCAGCAGTTGTGACTCGTCGAGCCGCGACTCACCCGACGCCTCGCTCCACCGGATCGACTACTCGAACAAAACCGCGCCACCGCCCGGCTCGAGCGTGAGGCTGATTTTTCCATCAGAGCCGATCTTCATCTCGCGCTCGCCAGCGCGGCGATTGCCGGACCGGTCGTGAATCAGCGTGAACGTGCGACCCGCCAGAAACGGCGCGGAAAGCGTCAGCTCCTTGCGCGTGTTTTCGCCGTTCGTTGCGGCGAGATACCAGCTCTCCCCTTTCCGTCGCGCGATCGCGATGTCGCGGCCGGGATATCCCGACACGTAACGCGTCTCGTCCCACGTGGCGGGCACGCGTTTTAGAAAATCGATCACGAAGGCGGGCTGTTCCTCGAGATTGTTGGGCGTGAGGCCGAAGTGCTGGAGCGGCGACTGAAAGAGCACCGTCGTGGCGAGCTGGAAGGCATCGGTCGTCCGGCGGATATTACCCTTGTCCGGATCGCGGTGGAAGCGCTCGTTCAACACCAGCGGGCCGTAGTCCATCGCGGCGACCGGATTTCGGACGAAGGAGAACACGGTGCTGTTCCACGCCTCCTTGTCGGCGAAGTCCTGCGAGAAGATGAGATTCTCCGAAGCCGTCACCGCTTCGCTCGTCATGTGATTCGGATACATCCGTTCCCAGCCACGCGGCAGCGTCGCGCCGTGGAAGTTCAGCATGAGTCCGTGGGCGTTGGCGTCGGTCAGGATATCCTCGTAAAGCTTCATCGTGGTCTGCTTGTCGCCGCCGAAGAAATCGACCTTGAGGCCTTTCACGCCGATCGATTGGAGCCACGCCATCTCGCGCTGACGCGCCGGCGCGCTGTCCATGAGATTGCGCGGCGTCTGCGGAGCATCGTTCCACGAGCCGTTCGAGTTATACCAGAGCAGCACGCCGACTTTTTTACCGGCGGCGTAGGCGACCAGTTCGGCGAGTTTTTCGCGGCCGAGGTTCGCGTCCCAAAGCGCGTCGACGAGGATGTATTCGTAGCCCATCGACGCCGCGAGATCGATGAACGTGCGCTGGTCGGCCTCGTTCATGCTCGCGTCCTGCCAGACGAGCCAGCTCCACGTCGCGCGGCCAGGCTGGTAGGTTTGCGAAGGCTCGTAGAGGGGTTTCACGACATCGGTGGCGACGGTGGTTTCGACGATGGGCGCAAGCGTGCGGCCGATCGTGAGCGTGCGCCAGGGTGTGAGCAGCGGCAGCGCAGCGGAGACCGTCGCATCGCCCACGCCTCCATTCTCGCCCGGTTCGGGAAAGGCAATGGGATACAAACCACTCGCGGTGGGCTCGCCAAGCCGCGTGCCGGCATAGTTGCTCGACACGCCGGTTTCGGACACGAGCACCCAGCCGTCCTCGCCGATGCGAAAGAGAGCCGGAAACGTGAAACCGAGTCCGTGCGGCGATTTCGTGCCGATGGGCACGTCGATCTTGTAAGCCTCTTCGTAGCTCGGTTTCGAAGCCATCCACCCGCCGCCCGGGGGAACTTGATGCGTCACGAAGGCGGTCGCGTTCGCCGGAAAATCAAACCCGGTGTGTTCGCGTTGAATCACAATGCGCTGCCGGTCCTTGCCCGAGAGGCGATAAGCAAACGCCACATCGCGATCGCTCACGCGGAAGATGACCTCGACTTTGTCTCCGTGCTCATTCGCGAAGCCAGCGGTGAGCTCGTTGGCGCGGTAATGCACGTCGCGCACTTTGCCGTGCGGCAGCGTGTAGCGCTCGTCGATCTTCCCGGTGGACACCTCGCCGGCTTTCAAACCGGCCGCGAAGCTCCCGATGCTCGTCTCCAGACCGAGGGGAGACGGTTCGAGAACGATCTGCCCTTCGACGGCGACTCGATACGACAGCGTTCCTGCGTCCAGGCGCAGCTCGACGGAGATCGACCCGTCGGGACTGGTGAGATGTTGCGCGCGGAGCGCCGGGACGACCGCCAGCGCGAAGGCGGCGAGAATAGTCTGGGCAGGGAAAGGAGGGAGTTTCATCAGGCGGGAAGCGCGTTATGAGCGGCTGAGGTCAAAGTTCGATTGTGACGGTCTGGCGGAGATCGGCCGAGGATGCACCGGCGGCAAACGTCCACTCGCCGGACGGTCGAGCGTAGCCTTCCCCGCTTTCGGTCCAGCGCCGGAGGGCCGTTGCGGGCGTGGTGATCGTTACCCGCCTGGTCTCGCCGCTCTTCAGAAAGAGCCGGTCGAACCCGCAGAGTGCCGGCAGTTCGGAGCGAGCGAACGTCCGAGGCAAGCTGGCGTAGAGTTGCACCACTTCGTCGCCGTCACGGCTGCCGGCGTTGGTGACGTCCACCTGCGCAACCAACGCGCCGTCGGCGGCGGCCGACACCTGCAGATTCGCATACTCGAAACGGGTATAGCTGAGCCCGTGGCCGAAGGGATAAAGAGGCTGTCCGCGAAAATGCCGATAGGTGCGGCCGGCCATCCGATAGTCGGAAAAATCGGGAAGGTCCGCCGTCGAGCGGTAGAACGTGACCGGCAGACGCCCGGCGGGGTTGTAGTGGCCGAGCAATACGTCGGCGAGTGCGGTGCCGCCGGCCTGGCCGGGATACCAGGCCTGCACAATCGCGGTCGCGTTTTCCGCGGCCCAGGGAAACGCGACCGCACTGCCGGAAAGATTCACGAACACGATCGGCTTGCCGAGCGCGTGCAGCTTTTCGAGCAGCTCCTGCTGGACCGCCGGCAGCTCGATGCGCACGCGATCGCCGCCGACGAAGCCCTCATAATCGACCTGCATTTCCTCGCCTTCGAGCTGGGCGGAGATGCCACCCACGAAGACGATCGCGTCGGCATCCCTCGCGATCTCGACCGCTTCGTCGACCCCGGAGTCCACTGCCGGCGTGCTCCAGTGCATCGACAGCCTCACGGGCCCGTCTCCCTGCGCATATTCGAGCCGCATCGGAAGCGAGGCGTTGTCGGGCAGCACGCGCGTCACACTCACCTCGCGCTCCGTTCCGGCCTGCCCCGCCGGTGGTGTCCACGCGTCGAGAACCGTCTCGCCATCGAGAATCAGCCGAAAACCGCCTCGGCCACGCACGACAAGTTGATATTCGCCGCCGAGCGTCGTCTGCAACTCGCCATTCCAAAGCGCGGAGATGCCCTGCTCCGGAACACCGGCGGGACGCCCGCCGAAAAAGCGATTCGCACCGAAGTCGAAATCGAGCGGACGTTCGGTGCGTTTCGCGAGCGGTTCGCCGGCGAGGTTCGGATTGTCGAAATATTCGCCGTGAAACCAACCGCCGGCGAAGGGACGAATCGCGGTCGGACGCGCCGCGTAATCGCATCCGTGCGCGTAGTCGACCGCGACACCTTCCGCTTCGAGCGCCGATTTCAAGCCGGCGAACACGGTCACGGGCGCAGAGGGCGATCCGTTGTAGTTGCCGAGAAGCGCCGGCACCGAAGTGGCGTTGGGACCGATCACCGCGACTCGTCGGTATTTCTTCGTGTCCAGCGGCAGGATCCCGTCGTTCTTCAAGAGCACGAGCGATTCGCGGGCGGCTTTCAACGCGAGTGCGCCGTGCTCCGGCGTGTCGTTTTGCGTGGGCAAGATCTCCTTGAAAGGCACGCGCTCCTTCGAATCGAAGAACCCGAGGCGGAACATCGTGCGCAGCAGACGCGCGAGCCGCGCGTCGACGTCGCGCTCGGTGACGAGCCCGCGTTGCACCGCTTCGAGCAGACCGCGGGATTCATCGCCACAGCGCAGGTCCATGCCGGCCTGCAGCGTCAGGGCGTTGGCTTCGGCGGAATCCTTCGCGCGCCGGTAGGTTCGGCTTAGGTCGTCGACGGAACCGCAGTCCGACGTCACGTGACCGTCGAAGCCCCACTCATCCAGGAGCGAATACAACAGCGGGCTGATCGAGCACGGCACGTCGTAGAGCGCATTATAGGCCGTCATGACGATCTCGACCCGCGCTTCCTTTACCAACGCCTCGAAGGCCGGCAGGTAGGTTTCGCGAAAGTCCGCTTCGGTCGGCGACGCATTGAAGTTGTGTCGCTGTGGCTCGGGTCCGCTGTGCACCGCATAGTGCTTCGCACAGGCGGCCGCCTGCAGGTAATCGGGATGACTGCCCTGCAGCCCGCGCACGAACGCGACGCCAAGGCGCGAAGTGAGAAACGAATCTTCGCCATACGTCTCCTGGCCGCGACCCCAGCGCGGATCGCGGAAAATATTGATGTTGGGCGACCAGAACGTGAGTCCGCGGAATATCCCGCCTTCCTGCGGCGTGCCGACGTAGCTGTTGAATTTTGCCCGCCCTTCCACGCCGATGACGCCGGCGATTTCGTGGTGCAGCTCCTCGTCCCACATCGCGGCGAGCCCGATCGCCTGCGGGAAAACAGTGGCGACACCTGCGTTGGCGACGCCGTGCAGCGCCTCGCTCCACCAGTCGTATTTCGGAATGCCGAGCCGCGGAATGCCGGGCGTGGCGTTGCTCATCATCGATGTCTTTTCTTCGAGCGTCATGCGGCCGATGAGATCCTCGATGCGTTCCGACTGCGGCCGCGAGGGATCCAGATAGGCCGCCGGGGGGTCCGGCTGCGCGAACAACAAGCCGCCGGACATGGCCAGCAGAGCGGTCAAAAGGGAGCGACACATAGGAACGAGAGGAGCGGGAGCGCTCAACGGAAGAGCCGCTGCGCGAAGTGATAAAGGTTGCTCGCCCAGTGCGACGGATCGTGGCCGAAATCGTCGACGTTCCACACGTGAGGGACGTCGTGCGCTTTCAAATACCGATGAACGCCCTGCGAGAAGTTGATGAGGCCGTCCTTGTTGCCGCAGGAGATGTAAAGGAGCTTCAGCTGCTCGCGCGCGGCGGCGGGATCGGGCACGAGTGCGGCGGGCGGCTTGGTGTTGGGCGCGGCGGAAAAAGCGCCGATCCAGGCAAAGGTGTCCAGGTGGGTCAGCCCGAAGTTGAAGGTTTGCCCGCCACCCATCGAAAGCCCGGCAAGCGCGCGGTGCTCGCGGTCGGGGAGCGTCGAATATTTCTCCTCGATGGCGGGAATGAGGTGCTCGAGCAGATCGCGTTCGAACGCGGCGAAGCCGGCGACCTTTTCCGGCGCGAAGATGTTCTCGCCGGGCCGGTCGTCGGCGAGCGCCCGGCCGTTCGGGATCACGACGATCATCGGCACGGCCTTGTCCTCGGCGATCAGGTTGTCGAGGACCGCGTTGGGCGTGGCGAACCGGATCCACTCGTTCTCGTCGCCGCCGATGCCGTGGAGGAGATAGAGCACGGGATATTTCGTTTCGGCGGAGTATCCCGGAGGCAGATACACGTTCGCCTTTCGCCGCGACCCGGTGACGCCCGACTCGTATTCGAACGGCTCGATGCGGCCGGCGGGCACGCCGGCGCGCAGCTCGTTGAAGCCGGTGGGGGCGTCGGGAAACGCCCGGACATCGTCGGGGGCAAGTTCGATGGGCCGCGCGAAATTAGCACGGGCGCGCTCGGGCGAAGCTTCCTCCGGTTTTTCCTGCCCCGAAGCCGCCACCGCGGCGAACGCGAGGGAAGCGGAGAGACACAAGCACGGAATCTTTTTCATGGAGGCGAAGCGCGGATCGGCGGGCACTATTTGAAGAAAAGCTGAAGCGTTTCGGCGAGGTAATGGCGGGCGTTCATCCACGTGTGGCCGCCGTCGGTGATGAGCGTCTGGTGCTTCACGCCTCGCTGCTGCACGAACTCGTTGAACGCGACGGCCTGCTGGTAGAGGAAATCGTCGCGGCCGACGCCGAGCCAGAGCAGCTTGAGCTGCGCGTTGGTCCGGCCCGGTTGCGCGAAGATTTCGGGAAAGTGCTTCTCGCAGACCTCCGGTGTGAGATACGCGGAGTAGGACGCGATCCAGGCGAATTTGTCGGGATGATTGAACGCGGTGAAGAGCGACTGGCCGCCGCCGCGAGAGAATCCCGCGATCGCGCGGTGCTCGCGGTCGGCGACAACGCGGTAGCTGGCCTCGACGAAAGGGACGACATGCGTGAGCAGCTCGTCACCGAAAGCCCGATACATGCCAGCGACCTCCGGCGTATCCGGCCGGGGCATGCCCATCATCATGTTGCCATAAGGCATCACGACGATCATCGGCTCGGCCTTTCCCTGCGCGATGAGGTTATCGAGGATGAAGTTCACGCGCCCGGCGCGGAACCAGGTTTCCTCGGTGTCGGTGGTGCCACTCACGAGGTAGAACACGGGATATTTCTGCGTGCCCTCGCGGTAGCCGGGCGGGGTGTAGATGACGAGCGGGCGCGTGCGGTTCAGCGTTTTCGATTCGTAGAAGGAATAAGTCAGCTCACCGTGCGGCACGTTTTGCACGGCGTGCAGGGCGGGCGATGTGCCGGGGATGTCAACGAGGCTGGACTTGAAGCGTTCGTTGGGGAACAGCTCCTGATTCGCGGGATCGGCAACGCCCACGCCGTCGACCACGAAGTTGTAGGGATACAGGTTGGGTTCGACGGGCCCGACCGTGATGCTCCACACGCCCGTGTCGTCCTTCTGCATCGGTCGATTTCCTTTCAGGAATTGGCCGCTGAGTTCGACCTTCTGCGCGTGGGGCGCGCGGAGGGTGAACGTCGCGGTGCGATCGGCATGCACGACCGGCGATTCGATGGGCGGCAAACGGCTGGGCTGCCCGGACGCCACGACCACGGCGAGCGCCAGCGTGACGACGCTCGCCAGAAAACGAAGGAGACGAGAAAACATGTGGTCACTGCGCGGCGGCGGGCTGGTTCTTGTCGTTGACCGAGTCCGCGATGAGCGTCGCTACGCCGCGCGGATCCTCCTGCTGCGCGACGTGGCCGCCGGGGAAGGTGCGGATCGTCCAGCCACGCGACGCGGCGCGTTGCCAGCTCTTGTCCGTCTTCGCGCGCTCTTCGGCCGATTTGTCCTTCGGCACGAACGCGACGTAGGTGACGTCGAGCTTCTTCGCCGCGGGATTCTTGTAGGAGACGGGCTGGTTGAAGCACTTGATCGACTGCTTCACGTTGTGCGGCGGCTTGGCGTCGGGTTTGACCCACGGCACCTGCATGAAGCCGTCCTTGAAGCGGTCGTTGTCGACGGGACCGCGATTGCCGAAGAGATCCCAGATCGACATGCCGTCATCCGGCACCGCGGCGTCGAGGAAGACCACGTGCTTGATGCGCTCGGGCACGCGATCCATCACGCCGGTGATCACCATGCCGCCGTAGCTGTGGCCGGTGAGCACGATGTCGTGCAGGTCTTCGAAGAGAATGAGGTTCACGACGTCGTTGATGTGGGTCTGCAGATCGATGTCCGGGCTGTTGAGGTGCATGCGCTCGCCGAGACCGGTGAGCGTGGCGCGATAGACGGTGTGTCCGTCCTCGAGGAGGAAGTTGCCGGTGCTCTTCCATTCCCAGCCGCCGGCGGTGGCACCGTGAACGAGGACGAAGGTTTCTTTTCCCGTGCGCTCGGCTGCGCGAGCGGCGACGGAAGCGAGGCACGACAGGGCGATCGCGAGACCAAAGGTGAGGAGTTTTTTCATAGGATTCTAGAACGGGTTGAGAGGTTGAGTTTGGGATTTGTGCGCCCGCCTCAATCGGCGGGCGAAAGATTGGATGATCCGGTTAGTTCGCGCGTTTGCCGGTGAAGGTGCCTTCGCCGTCGCCGCCGAAGAGCGCGACGCCGAGAGCGATCAGGAGGACGGGAAGTCGTGTTTTCATGGGGGCGATTTTGGGGGAGGTCGGATTCGCGTTAGTTCACGCCGACGACGATCTGCGTGAAGGAATGCGCGGGAAAGTTGTAGTGCAGCGTCGCGCCGGACGCCGGCAATTCGCTGACCGTCGGCGCGTAGGTGTCGCGCGCCTCGTAGGTGTAAGGGGCGTTGGAGACATCGTCGCTGAGGATCTGCGTGACGGTGGCGGTGCCGTTGAACGCGCCCGCGATACTCGCAACGTCGGCGGCGATGGCGTCGTCCTTGTGGCGGTTGACGACATTGATGACGACCTGCTTCGCCGCGGCGTCGTGGACGACGGACACGTCGAGGTAGGGAATCGCGGTGTAGTAGTCGTCGACCTTGAAGGTGTCGCACACGACGGAGGTGCGGAGCGCATCGCCGTGGCAGCGGGTGGAGAACGCCTTGAAGGCGTGGAAGAGCGGCGATTTGTAGGTCTCGCCAGTCTTCTGGTCGCGGCCGAGCAGCGAGGTGAGCAGCGTGTAGTTCGCCATCTTCACGTAGTCGGCGTTGCGGATGAAGGCGTTGAAGAACTGCGTGAGCGCGAGGGTCGAGAGATGTCCGCCGCGGAAGGGCGGCGCCCACTCGTCGAAGGAAATATACATGGGCCGTTTCTTCGTCGTGGTGGAGACGGCCTTGATCTGGCCGACGGTGATGTCGATTTTCTCCTGCAGGTCGACGGCGCGCTCGCCGACGAACGTGTAGTAGTCCTTCGAGTCGTCCCAGTAACGGTGGAGCGAGAGGTAGGGCGCGATCTCGTGCAGTTCCTTGATGACGGTCCAATTCCAGTCGATCCACGCGGTGGTGTCCTTGTAGTTGGAGGAACCGTTGGCGACGAACTCGAGTTTCGTGCCGGGGGAGCTGCGTTCCATGGCGCGGGAGACGACCTTGGCGAACTTCACGTAGTCCTCGGCGTTCTTGTAGCCGATGATCCAGCCCTCGCCGTCCACCTCGTTGCCGAGGCACCAGTATTTGATGCCGTAGGGTTCCGGATGGCCGTTGGCGGCGCGCTGGTCGGCCCAGTAGGTGCCGGTCGGGGCGTTGCAATATTCGACCCAGTAGCGGGCATCGTCGATCGTGCCGGTGCCCATGTTGATGCAGACGACGTTTTCGGAGCCGATGAGTTCGTTGAGCTGAATCCATTCGTCGGTGCCGACCTGATTCGGCTCGACGACGCCCCAGGCGAGTTCCATCCGCTTCGGGCGTTTGTCTTTTGGACCGATGCCGTCGCGCCAATCGTAGCTGCCGAGGAAGTTTCCGCCGGGCCAACGCATGTTGGTGAGTTTCAATTCGCGCGCGGCTTCGATCATGTCCTTGCGCCAGCCGTTCTCGTCGGCGAGCGGCGAGCCCGGATCGTAGAGCGGACCGTAGAGCGTGTTGAATTTCAGGTCGGCGCGGTTGAAGCCGATCGGCTCCATGAACACGCCGTAGATGCGCGGATCGACGCGAGCGATCACGTCACCGGTATCGAATGAAATGCGCGCGGTGCCAGCGAAGGCGGCGGGGGCGAGCAGCACGAGGAGCGAAAGCAGGCGCAGGGTCTTCATGGTTTTTCCAACGAACGGGGATTCAGCGGAAAAGACGGGAGGAGAATTCGCGCAGGTTGCGGCGCTCGGTCAGCCACACGTGGCCGGTGCCCTCCGAGACGTAGTAGTGATGTTTGATCCCGAGTTCGGTGAGACGCTGATGAAAACCGAGGAAGCCGCCCATCATGCGTTCGGGTTCGGCACCACCATGGCCAAGGAAGACCAGTTTCATCCGGGCATTGAACGTCGCGGCATCGGCGAAAACGCCGCCGTAGTAAGTCGCCGGATCGTCGACGACGCCGCCGGTGCCGCTGAGGCCACCGATGGAGCCGAAAAGGTCGAGATTGCGCAGGCCGATCATGAACGCCTGACCGCCACCCATGGAAAATCCGGCAATCGCGCGATGCTCGCGGCCCGGAAGGGTGCGATACGTTTCATCGACGAGCGGAATCACGTCCTCGAGCAGGACTTCCTCAAACGTGCCGAACCGCTGGATGGTCCGCGCCCGCATCTCCGCCGGCGAGAGGTTGGCGTTGGCTCCGGGACCAAAGGGCACCTGAGTCTCGCCGGGTTTCAACGCGTAGCCGCGCTCCATCACGATGAGCATCGGCTTCGCCTGCCCCGCGGCGATGAGGTTGTCCATGATCTGAGCGACGCGGCCCTGGATCGGCCACGCGCGTTCGTCCTCACCGCCACCGTGCTGAAGATAGAGCACAGGATACCGCTGGTCGCGGGCTTGGTCGTAACCGGGCGGCGTGTAGATGAAAAAACGGCGGGGGCCCTGCGTGACGCTGGAGTGATACCAACGTTCGCGCACCTCGCCGTGCGGCACCGCCTTCGATTCGTAGTAAGCGCCGTCGTCGCCCGGCTCCGGGATCTCGAGGCCGCTGGTCTGCTTGCCGGTGCCATAGAAGGTCTCGCTGCTGGGGTCGTTGACCTGCACGCCATCGATCACGAGCCAGTAGTAATGAAAACCCGGCACCTGCGGAGTCGTGGTCGCGGTCCAAAAACCTTCGGCGTCGCGTTCCGCGTCGAAGGTCTCGTAAATGCGAAATTGCACGCTCTGCGCCTGCGGGGCCTTCACGCGGAACACCACACGGTTGTCCGGCAGCAGGCGCGGATAAGCGGCGCCGGGAACATTCGTCGATAGCGAAACGCCCGACGGCGATTCGGCGGCAAAGCCGACGCCGACGCCGAGTGAAGCAAGCAGCAGGACAGCAAAAAAACGGAGTTTCATGAGGGGAAAGCAGACGGGGACGGGGGACGAAAACGTGCGGGGCCACGCTCCCCGGGGAGCGGGGGCGAACGGACTCAAAGCGTCCTCAACCGCCGACAGGAGAACTTCTCTCCCTCACCGTAATGTTCGACGGCCGCCCGTGCGATCGAAGCAAGGCGCCGGGCCCGAATCGCTACTGAAGAGGTTCGGTCGATCGCTCTTACCGAGAGGGTTCTTCGACGACGCCGCGGAATTCGAGCTCGCCGAGTTCGACGCGACCTTCGCGCGCGTCATCGACGTCGAGCAACACCGGCGTTTTCGCTTCGCGCCCGATCGCGGAGCCGGCCGCCAGGACCATCGCGGGGAGCGCCTGCGCCATGGACTTTCCGTTGGCCGGCAGTCCGATCCGCGTCTGCCAGTAGATGATCGGCTTGGTCGTGCTCGCCGACTGATATTCGAAAGCCGTGATGATGATCCCGTAGATCGCGGTGCCAGCGTAGTCCAGGATCGTCGACGTTTCCCGCGAGCGGAACCCTCGCCGCCAGACTTCCGGACCGAGCATCCCCGGAAAGGCGGGAGCGGCGATGTCCTGGTTGGCGTCGTATCCGAGAAACCACAACAGATCGCCGCTGCGAGGCTCCAGATACCCCCACTGCACGACGAGATACAACGTGGGCTCAGGCCCGCCCGGTTGGGCGCCCAGATACCCTTGTTTCGCGAGCACCCGCGCCACGAACCGATTCATTTCCTCCACGTCGGGCAGGCGGTCGCCTGGAATGGATCCGAACTTACAGCCCAGCGAGCGCCCAAGGTAAAACACCGGCTCGGCATGCGACGGCGGTGTGAGGGCTCGCCCCTCGACCGTCGTATCGGTGGCCACGATGACATCGCCCCAGGTCGGCGAAAAGAGGCTGAATCCGGCGACCGGCGTCGATGACAGAGCGAGGCCGGCTACCACGATCGTCAGGGCGCCGAGTGATTGAAGCGTTCGCATGCAGCAGGAAGACGTTGAACGATTGCCGTTGTTTCTCAACGACGCGGCGCAAACCCCGCTGGCTGCAGCGCGCGCAAGCGGCGGCGGACTTCACCGAGACCTGCATGCGAATTTGGAACCTGCCCATGCCGGTGGACACCGAAGATGCCCAGCTAGGCTCCCAGCGGCCCAAGCCTTTTCGACAAACTTTCCGCGGCTTCGTCCGTCCGCCTCCGATAGGACCGCACCTGCCCCACCCCAAACCCAACGTCCATCCCATGAACCCCGTTCTTTCCCGCCGCCACTTTCTCCGCTTGTCAGGCACAGCCGCCTTGGGCGCGGCTGC
>JAEZAD010000200.1 GCA_023430565.1 Verrucomicrobiota bacterium | reverse complement strand
TGGAGGGCGCGAATCGGGGGGAGTTTTTGCTTGAGCTGGAGGACGGGGGCGAAGAGGTCGCCGTATTTCTCGATGCGCTTGAGGACGTCCTCGGTCTCGAAGGTCAGCAGTTCCTTCTTTTTCTTTTTCAACGTCGTTTCCACTTCGTCCCAGGTGACCGGAGTCGAGACGGTCGGGTGGTCTTTGGCGCGGAGGGAGTAGACGTTGACGGTGGTCTTGTGGTCGTCGTTCTGGCTCCAGTCGACGAGCACTTTGCCGGTGCGGAGCGACTTCAGCATTTTTTCGACGACGACATCGGGGAACTGCGCTTCGAGGACGCGGGCGACGGTGTGCGCGAATTCCTTGGTCTGCTTGTAGGTGACGGGCGTGTTGAGCGGGACGTAAACCTGGAGGCCTTTCGAGCCGGAAGTTTTGGCGAAGCTTTTCAGGCCGAGGCCGTCGAAGAGCGCTTTCACCCAGAGTCCGACCTGGCAGCAGAGAACGATGTCGGCGGGCGGGCCGGGATCGAGGTCGAAGGCGATGGCGGTGGGGCGCGAGATGGCGGGCGCCTTGTGAAGGAAAGTGTGCAGTTCGAGGTCGGCGAGATTCGCGGCCCAGACGAGCGCGGGCAGGTCGTTCATCACGCAGTAGTGGATTTCGCCACCGCGGTCGCGCGGCACGGTCGTGGTCTTCACCCATTTCGGGCGGTGTGACGGACATTGCTTCTCGTAGAAGAAAAACCCCTCCACGCCGTCGGGGTAGCGTTTCAGCGTGATCGGGCGGTTCTTGAGGTGAGGCAGGAGGACGTCGGAGACGCGGACGTAGTAGTCGATGACGTTGCCTTTGGTGAACCCAACTTCCGGATACAGCACCTTGTCGAGGTTGCTCACGGTGAGCTTCATCCGGCCGACGGTCATTTCGGTTTTGGTGGCCATGGTGGTCAGGGGGCTTGTTCGCGGACGACTTCGGTGGCGGGTTTGTCCTCGCGCAGGCCGAGGAAGACAGGATGGCGGAGGCGGTCGTCGCGCGTCCATTCGGTGAACTTGATTTGCGCGACCAGGACGGGCTTCACCCAGTGGCAGCGCTTCATTTCGGCGGCGGTGACGCCGGCGCCGTAACGGCCGGCGCGTTTGTCGGGCAGGTCGACGAACGGGCAGGTGTCGGCGGCGATTTTCTGAAATTGCGCGTGGAGCGAGCGCAGGAGCTTGGTGTTGAAACCGGTGCCGACCTTGCCGGCGAATTTGAGTTGTTTGCCCTCGTAAACGCCGACGAGGAGCGCGCCGAAATGCGGCCGCGAACCGCCGGGGGGCGTGTAGCCGCCGATGACGAATTCCTGCTCGTGGTGGAGCTTCAACTTGACCCAGGCGCCGGTGCGTTTGCCGGGCTCGTAATGGGACTCCGGGCGTTTGCCGATGAGGCCTTCGAGCCCGAGTTTTTTGGCCTGGGCGAGGAGCGTGTCGGGCTCGTTGCCGAGCGAAGCGGAATAGCGGATCGCGGCGGGGGCGTCTTTCGCGAGGAGTTTTTCGAGTGCGGCTTTGCGCTCGGTGAGCGGGAGCGATTGCAGGTTTTTGCCGTTCAGTTGGAGCAGGTCGAAGACGTAGAAGAAAAGCGGCGGGCGTTCCTGGCCGAGGTCGTGGGCCTGGAGGAGTTGGAAGGAGGAGCGGCCTTTGTCGTCGAGCGCGACGACTTCGCCGTCGAGGATGACGTCGCGCACGTCGACCGCGGAGACGGCGTCAACGATCTCGGGAAATTTTTGGGCGAAGTCCTTGTTGTTGCGCGAGAGGAGGCGGGTGCCGCGGGCGTCGCGGAAGGCGATCGCGCGGAAGCCGTCGAATTTGATTTCGTAGATCCAGTCGCCGGCGGGGGGCGCGTCGACGAGGAGGGCTTTCATTGGTTCGATGAAGTGGGGGGTGGGATTGGCGCGGGCGGAGGTGCGGGGCTTCTTCCTGGCGGATGGCGCGGGGCGGCGCGCTCGGAGCGCGCGCCCTACCGGAGCCGCCGCGTCGTCGGATTTGACGCGGATTTTTTCGGCGGCGTGGGCCGCTTCGGCGATTTCGGCTTTGAAGGATTTCGGTTCCTTGCGGTTGGACTGCCAGACGCGACCGGCGCCGCGCGAGAGCTGCTCCATCGATTTGCCGGAGAGGACGGAGGTGTCGTCCTGTTTTTCGGATACAGGCTTCATGTCCTCGCTGCCCTTGATGAGGAGCCATTCGTCGCCGCCGCGGAGTTGGACGAGATACCATTCGCCGCGGAGTTTTTTGCCGTGGAGGACGACGTGGAGTTTTCCTTTTTCGAGGTCTTTGGCAGGCGTGTCGGTGAGGGGTTCGAACGTGCCGCGGTCCCAGACCATCACGGTGCCGCCGCCGTATTGGCCTTTGGGAATGGTGCCCTCGAAATCGATGTAGGAAACGGGATGGTCCTCGACGTGCACGGCGAGGCGGCGGTCGCCTTTCTTGTAGGGCACGCCCTTCGGCACGGCCCAGGATTTGAGGGTGCCGCCGATCTCGAGGCGGAAGTCGTAGTGGAGCCGCGACGCGGCGTGTTTTTGCACGACGAAACGAGAGCCGGCCTTTTTGCCACGCGAGACGCGTCCGCTTTTGGGTTCTGCGGTTTTGGAGAAATTGCGCTTTCGGACGTATTCCTTGAGCGACATCGTCCCCGCATTGTCACGGCGGGGCGGGAGGGGGTTCCGCGGGGTCAATTTGCGCGGCGGGGCACCGCGCCTCCTGCGGCTAGCGCGGGGCGAGGTGGGCGGGGGCGGCGGTTTTCTGCGGGCAGGAGGCGCCGTCGAACCAGGTGCCTTCGACGAAGGTGGTGGTGGCGATCGTGGGCACGCCGAATTTCTTATGCTGGAGCTGGCCGGCGAGAATTTCGACGGCGAGGGCGCCGACGAGTTCGTGGTTTTGGCGGACGCCGGCGACGGAGCCGTCGGGCTCCTCGAGGAAAAGATTCACAAACGCGAGGTCCTGCGGGATGCGGAGGCGCAGCTGTTTGATGAGCGGCATCACGTAGTCGGCTTTGGCGATGACGACTTCGGGGCGGTAGCGGTCGAGCCACTCGGCGAAAGGTTCGAAATCGGCGACGACGGAGGCGTTGGTTTCGTTGAACCAGCGTTTCACGGGCTGCGCGGCGGGAAAGACGTGTGCGGGGACGCGATCTTCGGGCGGCAGGTGTTGTTGTTCACTGAGGAAGCCGCCGGTCCAGTTGTAATCGACGGCGTGATCCCAGCCGCGGTGGACGACGAAGCCGATGCGGCGGTAGCCGGCGGCGCGGACCTTTTGCATCGCGAGGCGGACGATGCTGCTCTGGCCGTTGGTGACGTTGTGGAGCAGCGGCTGGTGGGGGAAGTAGTCGATTTTAACGGCGCTGAAATTCGGCCAGGCGAGCTGCAGCTCGTCGCCCATTTCGCGGCTGTGCGAGGCGATGATGAGGCCGCGGATTTCGCGCGAAAGGAGAAGTTTGCTGAGGCCCTTCTGAGTCGAGCCGGGCTCGTGCACCCAGAAATGTTCGAGCGCGTAGCCGAGCTGGGAGGCTTTGGTTTTGGCGCCGTCGAAGAATTTCCGATGCGCGGGGACTTCCTTCCAACCCCACTTGGAACTCCAGTTGGTGACGTAGGCGAGGGTGGGGACGTTTTTCCGCTCCATCTTCGTTTCGCGGTAGCGGACGAGCGCGTTGAGATACGGATCGGGCGCGTAACCCATTTCGCGGGCGAGCGCGTGGATGCGCTGGCGGGTGCGCTCGGGGATGCGGGGATGATTGCGCATCGCGAGCGAGACGGTGGTCACGTGGACGTGCGCTCTTTCGGCGATATCGGAAAGGGTGACTCGACCGTGGGGCATCGGGGAGTGAGTCGAGCTGGCGTCTCGATCAACGTCCGGCGTTCAAGAACGGCTCGGGTGTCACCTGCGGTTTGACGAGGCTGGGGCAGGAGGTGCCGTCGAACCACGTGCCCTCGACGAACGTCGTGGTGGGGATTTCAGGAATGCCGCGTTTGTTTTGCTGCAGCTGGCCGGCGAGGATTTCGACGGCGATGCCGCCGACGGTCTGGTGATTCTGCCGGACGCCGGCCAGGGCGCCGGTCGTATCCTCGAGAAAGACGTCGACGAGCGAAAGATCGCGGGGGGCTTGGATGCCGAGGGTTTGGAGCGCGGCGTGGACGAACGACGTCTTGCTGATGAGCACCTCGGGTTTGTGACGATCGAGCCACTTCTTGAACGGAGCGTGATCGACCTCGGGCGACGATTGTTCGTTGAGCCAGCGCTCGATCGGGTGCGCGTCGGGAAACAGATGCATGGGAATCCGCTCCTTCGGCGCGAGGGTTTCCTGTTCGCAGAGAAAGCCGGCCGACCAGAGGCGATCCACGGCGTGATCCCAGCCGCGGTGCATCACGAAACCGATCCGGCGGTAGCCCATCGCGATCACCTTCTGCATGGCGAGCCGGATGATGTCGCACTGGTTATTGGTCACGTTGTGAAGCGCGGGCTGGTGGGGAAAGTAATCGATTTTGACGGCGCTGAACTGGGCCCAATCGAAGAGCAGCGCGTCGCCGTTTTCGCGACCGTGCGAGGCGATGATGATGCCGTTGATGCCGCGGGCGTTGAGGATGCGGCTGAGCCGGCCCTGCGTGAGGCCGGGTTCGCGCATCCAGAAGTGGTCGAGGTTGAAACCGATCTCCTTGGCCTTCGCCACGGCGCCGGCGTAGAACTCGGCGTGCGCGGTGGCGGATTTCCAGCCCCAGCGGGTGGCCCAGTTGGTCACGTAGGCGATGGTGGGTGGATTGCGGCGGGGCACGACCTGGCCGCGGTAGGCGACGAGGGCGCGGAGCAAGGGGTCGGGGGCGTAACCCATCTCCTGGGCGAGCGCTTGAATCCGCCGGCGGGTCGACTCGGGAAGCCGAGGATGGTTGCGCAACGCGAGCGACACGGTGGTGACGTGCACGCCTGCCTTCCGCGCAACGTCTGCGAGGGTAACGCGACGTTCGTTCATGAGTGTGGGCGGGCGCCAGTTCGTCGAAAGCGGTGCGGGCGCACAAGTCTATTGTTAGAGTGTGCCCCTGATGGCGTCGCCCATGCACGAAAAAGACCTTCGGCGCCGGTTTAGGCGACGTCGTCCACCCCCGCTTTCGGCGCCGCGAATCGTCTTCATGCCGCACGTCCGCCTTCGCGTTTGGTCCGTCTTTTTGCTTCCGGCCGCTGTGGCCAGTCGTCCCCGTGTGCGGGGTTCGCAACCTGTATTTTATTCCCGTGGTTGAAAGTTATCATACCCAGCATTCGCCCTTTGGTGCGTTTGCGAGCTTCACGGTCGGCCTGGTGGATGCACCCGGCGGCTTCGGTCAATCTCTTCGCGGCGCCGCGAAACAAAACGTCTACATCGGCTACCGCACGCCGGCGAAGGACGCCTGGCAGTTGCTGCCGTTTCTGACGCCGCCGAAATCGCAGGAGGTGGCGTTCACCGGCGACACGACGGTGGTGCAGCCGCCGCGCGGTTTCGAGTCGCTGCGGCCGGCCGACTACACGCGTGCGCTCGGTTGGGCGAGCGACACGTGGCGGGCGGACGAGTCGCGTTTCGGGTTTTCGCTGTTGTCGCCTTGCGACCAGGTGCCGGATCCGGCGAAGATGGCGAAGGCGAGCGCTCGCTTTCACCTGGCGCCGCTGGTCACGGGTTGGATCGAATACGACAACCGTGGCGGCAAGGAAGACGTCGAGTTGATTTTCGGCATTGGCAACGGCGACGACACGCTGCGTCCGCTGACCGACACGAGCGATTCGCTGGTGGGCTTCGCGGGCGGCACAGCTTATGGCTACGCGACAACGCCGGCCAAAGGTGTGACGATGCGGCAGGGCTTCGATATTCTCGCGCCGAAATTCCGCGATTATCGCGGGCTGCTCGTGATCGCGGGCGAGTCGGCGCTGGTGTTCACGGTGCCGGCGGGCAAGCGGAAGCGTTTCCCGCTCGTGCTCGGATTTTACCAGGGTGGCGTGGTGACGAGCGGCATCACATCGACCTTCGCGTATGCCCGCTACTTCCGCGACCTCGAGGACGTGATCGTTTACGGCCTCGAAAATTACGGCCGCTACGAAAAGCTCGCCGCGCAACGCGACCGTGAGCTCGCGAAGAGCCGGTTGGACGACGACCAGAAGTTCCTCGTGGCGCAGGCGACGCACAGTTACCTCGGCAGCAGCCAGCTGTTGTGGGCGAAGAACAAGCCGCTGTATGTGGTGAACGAAGGCGAGTATCGGATGATGAATACGTTCGATCTCACGGTGGATCACGTGTTCTTCGAGCTCGCGTGGCTGCCCTGGGGTGTGCGCGACGTGCTCGATCTGTTCGTCGACCGCTACTCGTATCGCGACCAGCTCGGGCTCTCGTTCACGCACGACATGGGCGTGAACAACTTCTTCACGCCGCCCGGCCGCTCGAGCTACGAATGCGACGGCATCGAGGGCTGCTTCAGCCATATGACGATGGAGCAGCTCCTGAACTGGGTGCTCACCGCCGTCACGTATGCGGAGCGCACGGGCGATACGAAGTGGCTGAAGGGGAAGCAGAAGATCCTGCTCGCGTGCGCCGAGAGCCTGCATCGCCGCGACGATCCGGATCCGGCGAAGCGCGACGGCGTGCTGAAGCACGATTCGTCGCGGGTTGGGGAAGGCGCGGAGATCACGACTTACGACAGCCTCGACGTCAGCCTGGGCCAGGCGCGCAACAACCTCTACCTCGCGGTGAAGACGCTGGGCGCGTGGGTGTTGTTGGAGAAAGCCTTTGCGCGGCTCGGTCTCGCGAAAGCGTCGGCGGATGCCGCTGCGACGGCGGATCTCCTGGCGAACACGCTCACGACGAAGTTCGAGAGCGACACGGGCTTTTTCCCGGCGGTGTTCGAGAAGAACAACCGCTCGCGGATCCTGCCGGCGGTCGAAGGGTTCATCTACCCATTGTATCTGAATTATCGCGACGCGACCGACCGCAAAGGCCGCTTCGCGCCGCTCTTCAGACAGCTCAGCCAGCATATCGGCCAGGCGTTGCAGCCTGGCATCTGCATCGATGAGAAGTCGGGCGGCTGGAAGATGAGCAGCACGAGCACGAACACGTGGTTCAGCAAGATCGCGATTGCGCAGCACGTGATCCGGAAGCTCTTCCCCGAGGCGATGACGGAGGCCGCGAAGAAGGGCGATCGCGTCCACGCCGACTGGCAACGCACGCCGGGCTGCGGCGAGCACGCGATGTGCGACCAGATTCGCAGCGATTCTGGTGTGGTCTGCGGCAGCCGCTACTATCCGCGCGGCGTGAGCAACTACCTCTGGCTTTCCCGCTAGAGTTCGAACAAAAGACAAGGGCGCGCCTCCGACGCGCCCTTCTTCGTTACTCGGCTTCCTTCCGACTTCTTCCTCACCCCACCTCCATCCATGAGCGATTCAGCGCACAAGATTCCAGTCAGCGAAAAAGTCGGCTACGCGCTCGGCGACGTAGCGACGAACTTTTTCTTCCAATCGATGATCCTCTACCAGGGGGCGTTCTACACTGATACGGTGGGGATCGCTCCGGCGGTGGTGGGCTTGATGTTCCTCGTCGTCCGGCTCGCCGATGCGTTCGTCGATCCGATCGTCGGCGCCCTCGCCGACCGCACGAAGACGCGCTGGGGCAAGTTCCGCCCGTGGATCCTGTGGACGGCGCTGCCCTTCGGGTTGATTTTCTATTTCGTCTACGTTTCGCCGAACTTCGGGCCGCAGGGGCGCATCATCTATGCGTTCGTCACCTACAGCATCATGATGGTGATCTACTCGGCGAACAACACGCCGTATGCCGCGTTGATGGGCGTGATGACGCCGAACGTCAGCGAACGCGCCAACATCGCCCGTTATCGTTTCGTCGCCGCGCTGATCGGCCAGTTCATCATTCAGGCGCTCGCGCTTCCCCTGGTCGACAAGTTTGGCGCCGGCGACAGCGCGAAGGGCTGGGCGACCACGATGGCGATCTTCGGTGTGATCATCGTCATTTGTAACGTCATCGTTTTCTTCACGACGAAGGAACGCGTGCTGCCCAACCCCGAGCAGAAGCCGTCGATCAAGGAGGACATCAAGAACACGTGGGGCTGCAAACCGTGGCAGGCCATGTTCGTGCTCACGCTGGCGATCTTCACCATGCTGGTGGTGCGCGGCACGTCGCTGAACTACCTCTTCACGTATTATTTGGATCCCGGCGCGATGCGGGAATTCGTCGACAACATCGGTCTCGCCAAAGCCGCGACCGACAGCGAGCCGCGGGGTTTTGCGGTCGTGCTCGATTTGTTCGGATTGCTGGTCCGCCCCGACGCCTCCAATGCGCCGGCCGTCGCGTTCGCGTTCTTCCAGGTGCTCGGCTCGATCATCCAGATCATCGCCATTCCGTTCTCGAAGCCGCTCTCCGATCGTTTCGGCAAGAAGGCGGTGTTCATCACGGGCATGAGCGTGACCATCATGGCGACGCTCGGAGTGTTCCTCATCGGACCGACCGACATGAACCTCATGTTCTGGTTGAGCATCATCTGGGGTCTTGGGTGGGGTCCGACCGTCCCGCTGCTCTGGGTGATGATCGCCGACGTGGCGGATTATTCCGAATGGCAAACGTCGCGGCGCGCGACCGGCTTCATGTATGCCGGCATTCTCTTCGCGCTGAAAGCCGGGCTCGGCTTGGGCGGCGCGGTGATCGGCTTCCTCATGGGTCTGCACGGCTATGTCGCCAATGTAGCCCAGACCGAATCCGCGATGCTGGGGATTCGCCTGGGCGCTTCCGTCTATGCCGCGGTCCCGCTGCTGATCGCGCTCGGATGCCTCATTGTGTATCCGATCGGCAAGGATCTGAACCTTCGCATTCAAAACGAGCTCGAGGAGCGCCGGAAGAAGTTCGGCGCCACCCCCGCCTGAGGCGGCGCGGCGATCCGGCCGCTCGCTCCTGCATTATTTCGGAGCCGCGGCGCGATCGCCGCGGCTTCCTCGTTTAACCCGCAACTTCGACGTGTTTCCGCCGTCCGAATCTCATCATGAGAAAACTCCTGCCCCGCGTTTTCCTGGCTTCGTTTTTTTGTGCGCTCAGCGCCGTTTCGATGGCCGCTCCGGCTCGCGCCGCCGCTCCCCAGGGCGCCGCCGCGTCGGGTCAGTATCGCAACCTGTTCAAGGAATACCTCGGCAAGTCCGACGCCGAAATCGACGCGAAGGTGGACGCCGCGTTCCAGCAGCTCTTCTACGGCGACGAAAACTCGCAGCGGCTCTATTATCCGGTGCCGGGCGACATGGCCTACGTGCCGGACATCAACAACAACGACGTCCGCAGCGAAGGCCTGTCCTACGGCATGATGATCGCGGTGCAGATGGACCGGCAGAAGGAGTTCAATGCCATCTGGAAATACGCGAAGAACTACATGTTCTACGAGGCGGGCCCGCTCGGCGGGTATTTCGCGTGGCACACGGCGTTCGACGGGCGGCGGCTCAGCCCCGGGCCGGCGCCGGACGGTGAAGAGTGGTTCGTGATGGCGCTGTTCTTCGCGTCGCACCGCTGGGGGGATGGCGAGGGGATTTTCAACTACAGCCAGGAAGCGCAGACGCTGCTGCGCACGATGCTGCACAAGGACGAGGAGCCCGGGCGCGGCCGCGTGACCAACATGTTTCACCGCGAGGCGAAGCAGATCGTGTTCACGCCGCACCCGCCCGGGTCGGAGTTTTCCGATCCGTCGTATCATGTTCCTGCTTACACGGAACTGTGGGCGAAGTGGGCGGCCGATCCGGCGGATCGCGCGTTCATGGCGGAGGTGACGAAGACGAGCCGCGAGATCTTCAAGAAAGCGGCGCATCCGAAGACCGGCCTGATGCCCGATTATTCGAATTTCGACGGCACGCCGCGCAAGACGCCGTGGGGCAATCACGACGAGTTCCGCTACGACGCCTGGCGCACGCTTTCGAATCCGGCACTCGACTGGTCGTGGTGGGCGGCCGATCCCTGGCAGGTCGAGCAAAGCAATCGCGTGCTGACGTTTCTCGCGTCGCACGGCGAAAAAATCCCCGACCGCTTCAAGATCGACGGCACGCCGGTTTCGACGGACATGAACACGGAAGGCCTGATCGCGATGGCCGCGACGGCGGCGCTCGCTGCGGATCGTGAAATCGGCCAGCCGTTTGTGCAGCGGTTGTGGGACATGAAAGTGCCGGAAGGGCGCAAGCGCTACTACGACGGCCTGCTCACGATGATCGCGCTGCTGGAGGTGAGTGGGAAATACAAGATCTACGGGCCGAGTTCGAAGTGAGCGGTCGCACGCCAAAGTCCAGCCAACGCATTCCCATGATTTGTCATTCTGAGCGGAGCGAAGAATCCACGGTGACGAACGCAATAAGGCGAACGCGTGGATGTCGGCGGCGCCTGCGGCTGAACTTCGCTAGGCTCAGAATGACAGTGGGACTGTGTGTAGGATCGTGGATGGCTGCATCGCTCTCGGCCGCGCCGGTTCAGCGCGACCTTTTCGCCGAACTCCTCGGCAAGTCCGACGCCGAAGTCTCGGCGAAAATCGAACGAGGGTTTCAGCAGCTTTTCCACGGCGACGACGAAAACCAGCGCATCTATTATCCGGTGGGCGCGGACATGGCTTACATCGCCGACATTGGCAATCAGGACGTGCGGTCGGAAGGCATGTCCTATGGCCTGATGATCGCGGTGCAGATGGACCGCCGCGAAGAGTTCGACCGGCTTTGGAGATGGGCGACCACGCACATGCGCCA
This sequence comes from Verrucomicrobiota bacterium, assembly GCA_023430565.1. Taxonomy (GTDB): domain Bacteria; phylum Verrucomicrobiota; class Verrucomicrobiia; order Opitutales; family Opitutaceae; genus Opitutus. The sequence continues at coordinate 5,423 of JAEZAD010000200.1, read as the reverse complement.
CAAAGCCGGCCCGCGCCGCGGCTACTTCGCGTGGCAGTGTCGATTTGACGGCAAGATCATCGATCCGGGCAGCGCATCGGATGGCGAGGAGTGGATCGCGATGGCGTTGTTTTTTGCGGCGCATCGCTGGGGCAGCGGCGAAGGCATCTTCAATTACGAGGCGGAAGCGCAGTCACTGTTGCACGAGATGCTGCGCAAACGGCGTTCGAACGACATCACGGCGATTTTCAATCGCCGGGAAAAGCAGGTGGTTTTCGTGCCCAACATTCACGCGGGGACGTTCACGGATCCCTCGTATCACCTGCCGGCGTTCTATGAGCTTTGGGCGCGCTGGTCGGACAGCGCGGAGGATCGGGCGTTTTGGAAGGAGGCGGCGCAGACGAGCCGGAAGTTTTTTCGCAACGCGGCGCATCCGCGCACGGGCCTGATGCCGGAGTATGCGCATTTCGATGGCCGGCCTTACACCTCGAATCGGTTTGGGGCGGGGAAGGGCGATTTTCGATTCGATGCGTGGCGGACGCCGGCCAATGTGGCGCTCGACTACGCGTGGTGGCGGGTGGATCCGTGGCAGGTGGAACAGAGCAACCGGGTGCTGCGTTTCTTTGCATCGCAAGGACCCGACGCGGCGAATCAGTTCACGCTCGCGGGCACACCGCTCTCGTCGGACACGTCGATCGGCATGTTCGCGATGGCGGCGGTGGCGGGACTCGCGGCGGACCCCGAGCTTGCGCGCCCGTTTGTGCAGCGTTTGTGGGACGCCGAGATTCCGTCCGGCCGCTGGCGATATTACGACGGATTGCTTTATCAACTCGCGCTGCTGCAAGTCGGCGGGCGCTTCGCGATTCACGATGCCGGGAGGTCGTGAACACGCGGGCGTGACCTGGGGAGCTTATTCATTCTTTTCTATTCAATGATGATCACGACCGTCCGTGGAAATCGGTGCCGCCTTGCACCGGAAATTATTCGATTCGTGCCTGCGATTGCGGTCGCCGCCGTGCTGTTCGCCGCGGGTTGCGCGGCGCCGAGCGCAACGGCGCCGGTCGCGCCGTCAGCGGTCGCACCTCTGGCGGGCCCGGCGCTGCGCAAGGGCCTTTCCGCCGGCGAACTGAAGGCGTTGCTTGGCGAGCCGAAGGAAGTCCGGCCCTATGTGGTCGAGGGCGTGCCGAGCGAAATTTGGATCTACGAGCGGAGGATTCCGGGCGTGACCCGGCAGGTTCCCGTCCGGATGCAAGAGGTGCCGTATGTCGATCCGATCACCGGCGACACGCGCATGATCCAGGAGCCGGTCTACGAGAACGAAAGAACGACGATCATCGAAACCACGGACGTGCTCATGTTCTCCGGCGCCGTGGCCGAATGGAAAACGAAGCAGGTCGCCGAGCGCGATTTCAATTGAGCCGGTTATCGCTGCGCAAACTTCCCCGCCAACCTTGAAACTCATCATGCGCCCCAACCCGACCTCGAAATCCAACCTCCGCGGCCTCTTCGCTGCGACTGCGCTTGTCGCCGGCCTTTTCACGTCTCACGCGGCGACTGAGGACGGCTATCGTCTCTGGCTGCGCTATGATCCGGTTGCCGACGAGTCGCTGCGTTCGGCGTATCAAGGGGCCATCACCGAGATCGTGATTCCGGACGCGCCGCGTCCGCCGTGGGCGGCGGGTTCGATCAATGCGATTCGCGACGAACTCACGACGGGACTGCGCGGGCTTCTGGGTGGCGACATTCCGGTGGTGGGGAAAGCCACGCGGGCGGGTTCGCTGGTCCTCGGCAATCCGCGTCAGCCCGAGATCAACGCGCTCGTGAGCGAGGCCGATCTGCGGATCGCGAGCGAGGAAGGGTTCATCCTGCGCCGCGTCACGATGGACGGGCAGCCGCGGATCATTCTGGTCGCGAATCGGGACATCGGCTGGCTCTACGGTGCGTTTGCGCTGCTGCGGCACCTGCAGACAAACCAGCCGATCGAAAACCTGAATCTCGTCACGGGCCCGAAGATTCAGCGCCGGCTGTTGAATCACTGGGACAATTTGAACGGGTTCGTCGAACGCGGTTATGCGGGCGAGTCGTTGTGGGATTGGTTTCACATTCCCGAATACATGTCGCCGCGCTACCGCGACTACGCGCGCGCGTGCGCCTCGATCGGCATCAATGGGACGGTCCTGACCAATGTGAACGCCAATGCGCGCGTGCTCACGCCCTACTACCTGAAGCGTGTGGCGGCGCTCGCGAACGAGTTTCGCCCGTATGGTATCCGGGTTTACCTTACGGCGCGTTTCAGCGCACCGGTCGAGATCGGTGGATTGAAGACCGCGGATCCGCTCGATCCCGAAGTGCGGAAATGGTGGGAGGCGAAGGTCGAGGAGATTTACTCCCTGATTCCGAACTTCGGCGGCTTCCTCGTGAAGGCGAATTCCGAGGGGCAGCCCGGCCCGCAGAACTACGGGCGCAACCATGCCGACGGCGCGAACATGCTGGCCGATGCGCTGCAGTCGCGCGGCGGCATCGTGATGTGGCGGGCTTTCGTTTACAGCAACGAGGTGCCCGAGGACCGGCACAAGCAGCCGGTGAACGAGTTCGTGCCGCTCGACGGGCAGTTTCGCGACAACGTGATCGTGCAGGTGAAGAACGGCGCGATCGACTTCATGCCGCGCGAGCCGTTTCATCCGCTCTTCGGCGCGATGCCGAAGACGCCGCTCGCGCTCGAATTGCAGATCACGCAGGAGTATCTCGGCAGCGGCACGCAGCTCGCGTTTCTCGCACCGTTGTTCGAAGAGGTGCTCGATGCGGACACGTTCGTGAACGGCCCGGGCACGACGGTGGCGGAGATCGTCGACGGCAGCGTCGACCATCACGGCATCTCGGTGATCGCCGGTGTTTCCAATGTTGGCGACGATCGCAACTGGACGGGGCATCCGCTGGCGCAGGCGAATTGGTATGCGTATGGCCGGCTCGCGTGGGATCACCAGCTCGACTCGGCGCAGATCGCGGACGAGTGGACGCGGATGACGATCGGCAACGATCCCGCGCTCGTGAAACCAATCACATCGATGCTGATGGAATCGCGCGAGGCGGTGGTGAACTACTCCATGCCACTCGGGATTCATCACATCATGGCGGAAGGGCATCACCATGGTCCGGGCCCGTGGGTCGATCAGGCCGGCCGCGCCGACTGGACGTCGGTTTACTATCATCGCGCGGACGAGAAAGGGATCGGTTTCGATCGCACGAAGACGGGTTCGAACGCGCTGGAGCAATACGCGCCGGAGATTCAAAAACGCTGGGGCGACCCGAAGACGACGCCGGAGAATCTGCTGCTCTGGTTTCACCATTTGCCGTGGGATTATCGGATGAAGTCGGGGCGTCCGTTGTGGGCCGAGATCGCGCGGCATTATCAGAAAGGCGTCGAGACCGTGCGCGAGTGGCGGAAGACGTGGGAAGGATTGCCCGCGGAAGAGATCGGCGAACCGCGTTATTCGCACGTGAAAGCTTTGCTGGCGCGTCAGGAACGCGAGGCCCGCGAATGGCGGGATTCGGTGTTGTTGTATTTTCAGACGTTCTCGAAGCGCCCGCTCCCGGCGGGTGTGGAGCCGCCGGAGCATCCGCTCGAGTATTACAAGGCGGTGAACATTCCGTTTGCGCCGGGGCATCCGGGGGCGCGGTAGGTTGGTGGAGCCCGACGTCCTCGTCGGGCTGACGGCGGATGACGAGTTTTCAACCCGACGGGGACGTCGGGTTCCACCGGCAGGCGGACCGGAAATTCCGTTTGCGGAGCGGAGGGGCGGGCGCCAGCCTGCGCGGTTCCATGAGCGACATCCCTCAAGACATCACGCACGACCAGCATGCTGTGCGGCGCCAGAAGCTCGCGGATATGCGCGCCGCGGGGTTCGACCCGTTTCGCGCGGTCTTCGCGCCGACTCACTTCTCGGCCGATGCGAAAACGCTGTATGTCGAGGGTCAGGATTATGCGGTGAACGTGTCGGTGGCCGGGCGGCTGGTGACCTTCCGCGTGCAGGGTGGAAGTTCGTTCGTGAAGATCCAGGACCAGCAGGGGCAGATTCAGCTCTATTTCCGCAAGGACGTGCTCGGCGAGGAACGCTACACGGTGTTCAAGAAGCAGCTCGATCTGGGCGACATCATCGGTGTGAACGGGACGCTTTTCAAAACGAAGACCGGCGAGATCACGGTGCGCGTGGACAACTTCGTGCTCGTGAGCAAGGCGCTGCGACCGCTGCCGGAGAAGTTTCACGGTCTGAGCGATCCGGAGCAGGTGTATCGTCAGCGCTATCTCGACGTGATCGTGAACCAGGAATCGCGTGCGCGGTTGATGCTGCGGTCGCGGGTGGTGTCGCACATCCGGCGGTTTCTCGAGGAGCGGCAGTTCATCGAAGTGGAAACGCCGGTGCTGGAAGGCACAGCGGGCGGTGCTGCGGCGCGGCCGTTTGTGACGCATCACAATGCGTTGAATGTGGATTTCTATCTGCGCATCGCGACGGAGCTGCGGTTGAAGCGGATGCTGGTGGGCGGGTTCGACCGCGTATTCGAGATTGGGCGGATTTTTCGCAACGAAGGCGTGTCGCGGCGGCACAATCCGGAGTTCACGATGCTCGAGGTTTACGAGGCGTATAGCGATTATCGCGGGATGATGACGCTGATCCGCGACCTGCTGACGACGCTCGTGCGCGACGTGATCAAGCCGGCGGACGGTTCGCTCAAGATCAAGCACGCGGCGAGCGGGCAGGAGATCGACTTTGGCGGCGAGTGGCGCGAAGTGCGCTACAAGGATTTGATCAAGGAAGCGACGGGCGACGCGGAGTGGTTTTCACGGTCGAAGGCCGAGAAGATCGCGGGCGCGGAAAAGCTGGGGCTCGGCGTGAATCCGGCGTGGGAGGAGTTCGAGATCACGAACGAGATTTTCTCGAAGAAGATCGAGCCGACTCTGATCCAGCCCACCTTCATCACGCATCTGCCGAAGGAGCTGTGTCCGCTGGCGAAGTTGAACAAGGACGATCCGAGCGTGCTGGATGTGTTCGAGCTGACGATCGGCGGGATGGAGATCGCGCCGGCGTATTCGGAGCAGAACGACCCGGATGTGCAGCGGGAGATGTTCGAAAAGCAGGCGGGCGAGGAGAAGCAGAACATCGATCACGATTTTCTGCTGGCGCTGGAGCACGGTATGCCGCCGGCGGGCGGGATGGGGGTGGGGATAGACCGGTTGTGCATTCTGCTGACGGCGGCGGAGAGCATCCGGGATGTGATTCTGTTTCCGCAACTGCGACCGGGTTCGAACCAGAGTTGAAACCACGGATGAACACGGATGGACACGGATTCATTTCCCTGCCTTATCCGTGTGAATCGGTGTCCATCCGTGGTTAAAAAATGCCTTGGTATCTTTATCTCGCCCTGAAGCAGCTTTTCCCGACGGGGCG
>JAEZAD010000088.1 GCA_023430565.1 Verrucomicrobiota bacterium | reverse complement strand
CAGGAATTGCAGACGTTCATCAGCGAAGAGCTGCGCAAGCAGGGCTACTCGCAGGTCTTCACGCCGCACATCGGCAAACTCGAGCTCTACAAAACCTCCGGCCACTTCCCCTACTACAAGGAATCGCAGTTCTCGCCCGTGATCGAAAACGAGTCGCTCGCGAAAGTCCTCGGCGAGGGCTGCGGTTGCGGCGAAGTTTTCGCCCGCCTCGAAGCTGTATCCGCCCGGCTGGCACAACAGGTCAATACCCGCACCGGCCGCGAAACCATCACGCCGGACCGCGTTCGCCCCGACGATCAGCTCCTCGACGGCTTCATGCTGAAGCCGATGAACTGCCCGCATCACATCAAAATTTTCGCGTCGCAGCCGCACTCGTATCGCGACCTCCCGGTCCGCCTCGCCGAGTTCGGCACCGTTTACCGCTGGGAACAATCCGGCGAGCTCAACGGCATGACGCGCGTCCGCGGCTTCACCCAGGACGACGCCCATCTCTTCTGCACCGAGGAGCAGGTCGCTCAGGAAGTCCTCGGTTGCTTGTCGCTCGTGAAGATCGTTCTCACCACGCTCGGGATGTCCGATTATCGCGTGCGTGTCGGTCTCCGCGATCCCGATTCCAACAAATACACCGGCGAGGCCGCCAACTGGGACAAAGCAGAATCCGCCTGCCGCGAAGCGGCGAAAACCCTCGGCGTGTCGTTCACAGAGGAGCCCGGCGAAGCCGCGTTTTACGGCCCGAAAATCGATTTCGTCATCAAGGACGTCATCGGCCGCGAGTGGCAGCTCGGCACCGTGCAGGTCGACTACAACCTGCCCGTGCGCTTCGACCTTTCCTACATCGGCGCCGACAATCAGCCGCACCGCCCCGTGATGATCCACCGCGCGCCCTTCGGCTCGATGGAGCGTTTCTGCGGCGTGCTCATCGAGCACTTCGCGGGCGACTTCCCCGCGTGGCTCGCGCCCGAGCAGGTGCGCCTCGTGCCGATCAGCGACAAGGTCATCGACTACGCGCGTGCGCTGCTCGCGCGTTTCAAAAACGAGGGCTTCCGCGCCGCGCTCGACGAACACAGCGACAAACTCGGCGCCAAGATCCGCCGCGCCGAACTCGACAAGGTGCCCTACACCCTCGTCATCGGCCAAAAGGAAGCCGAGGCCAACAGCGTCTCCGTCCGCTCGCGCGCCCGCAGCGACGAAGGCGTGATGACCGCCGACGCCTACATCGCGAAACTGAAGCAGGAAATCTCCACGCGCGCCCTGCCCGCCAAGAAGGTGGTGCCCGACGTCCCGTCGGGCTCCTAAGCCTCGCGTGCGCCAATCAGCCCGACGAGGACGTCGGGCTCCAACAAAAAGGCCGCCCCGATCGGGCGGCCTTTTCATTTCAAGACTTGCTCGGCCTTAGACCGCGCCTTCGCCGCGCTCGTCCGTGCGGATGCGAATCACGTCCTCGACCGGCAGCACGAACACTTTGCCGTCGCCGATCTTCCCGGTCTTCGCCGTCTTCACGATCGTTTCGACGACCTTGGGCGCAATCGCGTCGGACGCGGCGATCTCGACCTTCACCTTCGGCAGAAAATCCACCGTGTATTCGCTGCCCCGATAAATCTCGGTGTGCCCCTTTTGCCGGCCGAAGCCCTTGACCTCGGTCACGGTCATGCCCTCGACGCCTATGCCGGCCAGGGCGGCTTTCACTTCCTCGAGTTTGAACGGCTTGATGACGGCAATGATGAGTTTCATAGGCAAAATTGATGGACGCGGCTGAAACTCAACCGCTTCCTCCGCATCCGCAAGTGCGATCGCCCCGGGCGCGAGAATCTGACAAAAAAGGCCGGCTCCGTCAGCGGGCCGGCCTCGATCTCAACGGACTCGCGCCGGTTACAGCGCCGTTTCTCCGCGTTCGTCGGTGCGAATGCGAATCACGTCCTCGATCGGCGAGACGAAGATTTTGCCGTCGCCGATCTTGCCGGTTTTCGCCGCTTTGATGATCGCGTCGAGCGCCTTGCCGACGAGGGCGTCAGCGGCCGCGATCTCGAGCTTCACCTTCGGCAGGAAGTCCACCGTGTATTCGCTGCCGCGATAGATTTCGGTGTGACCTTTCTGCCGGCCGAAGCCTTTCACTTCGGTCACGGTCATGCCCTCGATTCCGATTTCGGAGAGGGCGGCTTTCACTTCCTCGAGTTTGAACGGTTTGATGATGGCAGTGATGAGTTTCATGGGAGCGGTAAACTGGGTTAGCCGATGTAGCCTTCTTCACCATGCTCGCTGATATCGAGCCCGGCGGATTCGACTTCCGGCGAGACGCGCAAGCCGACGACGGCTTTCACGATGAATGCCACGATCGCGGTCGCCGCGACGCTCCAGACAATCGTCAGTCCGACCGCTTTCAACTGCTCGACGAGCAAGCCGTCCTTCAGCCCGCCGACGACCGAGTTGACCTTCTCGTCCGCGAAGATGCCGGTCAGGATCGCCCCCAGCGTGCCGCCAACGCCGTGCACACCGAACGTGTCGAGCGCATCGTCATAACCGAGCATCTTCTTCAGGTGAGCGACCGCGAGATACGGCACGATGCCCGCCACGATGCCCATGATCACGGCCGAACTCATCGACACAAAACCTGCGCCCGGCGTGATGACCACGAGACCGGCGACGACGCCCGAGCAAAAGCCGAGCACGCTCGGATGCCCGCGCAAAATCCATTCGGTGATCGCCCAAACGAAACCCGCCGTCGCTGCCGCGAGCGTGGTGGTGGCGAATGCATTCGACGCAATTGCATCGGCGCCGAGCGCCGAGCCCGCGTTGAAACCATACCAGCCCACCCAGAGCATTCCGGTGCCGATCATGCACAGCACCATCGAGTGCGGCGGCATCGCTTCCTTCCCGAAGCCGCGCCGCGGTCCGAGGATCAAGCACAACACGAGCGCGCTCCAGCCCGACGTCATGTGCACCACCGTGCCGCCCGCGAAATCGATCGCCTTGATGCCGGCGTTGGCGTTGAGCGGACCGCACATGAAACCCGTGCCCGCCCACACCATGTGCGCGAACGGAAAGTAGACCGCAAACATCCACAGGGCCACGAACACGATCACCGCGAGAAACTTCATCCGCTCGGCGATCGCACCGACGATCAGCGCCGGCGTGATGATCGCGAAGCTCAGTTGAAACATCGCCCACATCGCATCGCTGATCCAATAATAGCCCGCGCCCGTGTTGGACGGGCTCACGCCGTCAAGGAACGCGTTGGCCGTGTCGCCGATGAAGCTGTTGCCACCGGAAAACGAGAGGCTGTAGCCGATCGCCCACCACAAAATCGTCACAAGACCGGCGATGCCGAGGCACTGCGCGAGCACGGAGAGCACGTTTTTCTTGCGCACGAGCCCGCCGTAGAAAAGCGCGAGACCGGGCAGCGTCATGAAAATCACCAGCGCGGTGCTCACCATCTGCCAGGCGTTGTGGCCCGGACCGGGACCGGGAATCTTCGACGCCACGCCTTCGGTGCGCGCGGCGTTGTTTACGTAGGCTTCGAGGTCGGCGAGGCGCTGTTCGAGCGTCGGTTCCGCGGGGGTGGCGGCCGGCTCCTGCGCAAAAGCCATGTGGCTGGCGGACCAGCACGCCACGGCTGCAATCATGGGGCGAATAAGGTTAAGCAAACTTCTCATAGTCGGCCGAACCATGAGCAGCATTGATACCAAGGCCTCCGCTGCTGCGTGTCATGGCACAAAAAAGCCGGCCTCGTGAAGGGCCGGCTCGAGAATGCTGTCGCTGCCGCAGTTAAATCGCAGCTTCGCCGCGTTCGTCGGTGCGGATCCGGATGACTTCCTCGATCGGAACGACGAACACCTTGCCGTCGCCAATCTTTCCGGTCTTCGCGGATTTCACGATGGCGTCGACCGCCTTCCCCACGAGCGTGTCCGTCGTGGCGACTTCGATCTTCACCTTCGGAAGGAAATCCACCGTGTATTCGCTGCCGCGGTAGATTTCCGTGTGACCCTTCTGCCGACCGAAGCCCTTGACCTCGGTCACCGTCATGCCTTCGACGTTGATCTCAGCCAGGGCGGCCTTCACTTCCTCGAGTTTGAACGGCTTGATAATGGCAATGATGAGTTTCATGCGGGATGGGATGTAAGGGTGAGTGGTTGGTAGCGGCCGGAGCGGTGAGGAGCAAGCCCCTTACCGCCCCCAGCCGCCGATGGTTCACTTATGAGCGGCGGTGAAGTCGGGATAAGCTTCGTTGCCGTGCTCGCCGATATCGAGACCCTCGGTTTCTTCCTCGGCGCTCACGCGGATGCCCATCGTGACTTTGAGGATGAAGAAAAGGATGAAAGCGAAAAGGAACGTGAACACGCCGATCGAGAGGATGCCCTTGAGCTGCGACACGATCTGCGCGCCACCCTTCAGATTGCCGAAGAGACCCACCGCGAGCGTGCCCCAGATGCCGCACACCAGGTGCACCGAGATCGCACCGACCGGATCGTCGATCTTGATCTTGTCGAAAAAGATGACCGAGAACACCACGAGGATGCCCGCGATGAGACCGATCAGCGTTGCGGACATCGCCGCCATCTGATCGGCGCCGGCCGTGATGCCCACGAGACCGGCCAGGATGCCGTTCAACGCCATCGACAGATCCGGCTTCTTCAACACGAACCACGACGTGAGCGCCGCGCCGAGTCCGCCCGCGGCCGCCGCGAGACAGGTCGTCACCAGCACCAGCGAGGTCGCACCGGGATTCGCGGAGAGCACCGAGCCGCCGTTGAATCCGAACCAGCCGAGCCAGAGCAGAAACACGCCGATCGTCGCGAGCGGCATCGAGTGGCCCAGAATCGGAAACACTTTTCCGTCGCGAAACTTCCCGAGACGCGGCCCGAGCAGGATCACGCCCGCCAGCGCGCCCCAGCCACCGACCGAGTGCACGAGCGTCGAACCCGCGAAGTCGTAGAACGGCGTTTCCATCGTGTTCAGCCAGCCATTGCCCCACTTCCACATCCCCGTGATCGGATACGAAATCGATACGAACAGCGTGGAGAACACCAGGAACGAGCTGAGCTTGATGCGCTCGGCCACCGCACCGGAGACGATCGTCGCCGCCGTCGCCGCGAACATGCCTTGAAACAGGAAGTCGGTCCAATACGTGTAACCTGCATTATAGACATCGGTGAGACCTCCGACGTCGTCGGACACGCTCACTCCGAAACCGGCGAAACCAAACCAGCCGCCGCCGTCGCCGCCGGGATACATCAGGTTGAAACCCACCAGCGCATACGTGAGCAGGCCGATGCACGGGATCAGCGTATTCTTGAAGAGAATATTGACCGTGTTCTTCGACTGCGTGAGGCCGGATTCCACCGACGCAAACCCCAGGTGCATGATGAACACCAGGAACGTCGACACCATCATCCAGATATTATTCGCGGTGAAAATCGTATAGCCGGGCGACGCGGCGAACGCGTCGAGATCCGCGTATTTCGGCGCCTCCGCGGCGGCCTCCTGCCCGAAGGCGCTGGCGAGGGCGAGCGACGCGAAGATACCTGCCATCTTCAGGCCGCCGGATAGTTGCTGGGACCGTAGCTTCATAGGTGAGGACGAGTGGTGGTTTGGGTTTTGATTGGCGGCGATTTACCCAATCGCGCCGCGAGCCCAAAAGCAGAGGCTGTGCCAAGGCTCTCGCCCAAAAAAAAGGGCGGGTCTTCAACCCGCCCCTCCTGTCTCCGACCACGATCCCGCGCGGACTAATCTAGGTCTCCGCGCGCCCGCGACTCACTCCGGCATCACCGTCGCGATATGCAGTTCCTTCAACTGCCGCGCCGTCACCGGCGTCGGACTCTGCGCCATGAGATCCTGTCCCTTCTGCGTTTTCGGGAACGCGATCACATCACGGATGCTCGTCGTGCCGCACAACAACGCGACCATCCGATCGAGTCCAAACGCAATCCCGCCGTGCGGCGGCGCGCCATAGGTGAACGCCTTCAACATATAGCCGAAGCGGCTCTCCACGACGTCCTGCGGAATCTTCAACACATCCTCGAACACCTTTTTCTGCAGCGCCGGCTGGTGAATACGAATCGATCCGCCGCCGAGCTCCATGCCGTTCAACACCACGTCATAGTGCTGCCCGCGCACTTTCTTCGGATCGCTGTCGAGCAGCGCGGCATCCTCCGCCACCGGCGCCGTGAACGGATGGTGCGTCGCCACATAGCGGTTCTCCGCCTCGTCATGGCTCATCAACGGAAAATCGACGACCCACAGAAATTTCCAGTCGTCGTGCCGGATCGTCATCTTGCCGCGTTTCACCAACAGTTGCGCCGACTCCAGCCGCAGCCGCCCGAGGATCGCGCACGCCTTCTCCCACGGCGCCGCCGCGAAAAACACGATGTCGCCCTCCTCCATCTTCAACTTTTCCGTCAGCTCCGCCTTCTCCGCGTCCGTGAAGAATTTCACGATCGGCGATTTCCATTCGCCGCCTTCGACTTTGATGAACGCCAGTCCTTTTGCGCCAAGCGACTTCGCAATGTCCTCGAGGTTCTTCAACTCACCCTGCGTGATGTCCGACAGCCCTTTCGCGTTCAGCGCCTTGATCACACCGCCGCCCGCCACGGTCTGCTGAAACACCTTGAACGCGGAACCGCGAAACGTCTCCGATAGGTCCACCAGCTCCAGCGCGAAGCGCAGGTCCGGTTTGTCCACGCCAAACCGGTTCATTGCCTCATGAAACGGCATCCGCAGAAACGGCGTCGCGATGTCCTCGCCGAGCACGTCCTTCCACAGCTTTTTCAACATTCCCTCGAACAGCGCATAGATGTCTTCGCGCGTCACGAACGACGCCTCGACGTCCACCTGCGTGAATTCCATCTGCCGGTCCGCGCGCAAATCCTCGTCGCGAAAACACCGCGCAATCTGAAAATACCGCTCCACGCCCGCGACCATCAGAATCTGTTTGAACTGCTGCGGCGACTGCGAAAGCGCATAGAACTGCCCCGCGTGAATGCGCGACGGCACCAGATACTCGCGCGCCCCTTCCGGCGTGCTCTTGAACAGCGCCGGCGTCTCCACCTCGATGAACTCCTGCGCATCGAAATAATCGCGGATCGACTTCGCCGCACGGTGCCGCACCTGCAGGTTCTTCCGCATCTTCGGCCGACGCAGATCGAGATAACGATACGTGAGCCGCAGGTCTTCGTTCACCTTCTCGCCACCCACATCATCGAGCGGAAACGGCGGCGTATCCGAAATATTGTGAATCTCCAGCGACGTCGCCGTGACCTCGACCTCGCCCGTCGGCAGCGCCCGGTTTTCCGTCCCCGCCGGCCGCCGCGTCACCTGGCCCGCAATCTCGATCACCGACTCCGGCTTCAAATGTTTCAACTGCTCCGCCAGCTTCGCATTGTCGTGCGCCTCGAGCTTGATCTGGGTGATACCCTTCCGATCGCGCAAATCGACGAAGATGATGCCGCCTTGATCGCGGATCGTGTCGACCCAGCCGATCAGCGAAACGGTTTTTTCTAGGTCAGCGGGGGTGAGTTGGGCGCAGTGGTGGGTGCGGTGCATTGCTGGTAAAAACGAGTTGTCGAGCAAGCCAACCCCCACCCCTCGGAGCAAGCCACAACTCCACCCCCGTAGCCGCGAGCGCCAGCGAGTGGTCCGGCTATCCGTAGCTACGACGCCAGCGAGCGCCCACCTTCGCCCACCCGGTAAATCCACCGATACCCCCTTCCTCCCTTTTCCCCCGCGAAACCGTCGCCGTCCCCGCGCTCTGCTCCAAACTCCCGCCACTCCAGCACCCTACCCACCTGCGCACGCATTCGCGCTTCCGTCCGCCCCCACCGCATCGATGAGCACCCCCATCATCTTCGCCAGCGACGCCAAATACCCCATGGACCTCCGGATCGCCGAAAGCGCCGAGGTCGCCGCCCGCCGCCGCCTCAACCAGATCGATCCCGCCGCACCGCGCGTCGGCTTCGCCCTCTCCGGCGGCGGCATTCGCAGCGCCACCTTCTGCCTCGGACTCTTCCAGGCGCTCGCGCGCCAGCAGCTCATTCGGCGCATCGACTTCATCTCCACCGTTTCCGGTGGAGGATACTTCGGCAGTTTTCTCGGCGCGGCCTTTTCGCGCGACGGCAGTTCAGCCGAGAAAGTCGAAGCCGAACTCGCCAACAATCACTCGTGGTCCGTCAACTGGCTCCGCGAAAACGGCCGCTTTCTCTCTCCCAACGGCGCCGGCGACAACTGGCAGGCCGCCGCCGTCGCCCTGCGCAATTGGTGCGCGCTCCATGTCGTCCTCCTCGCCGCAGGCTTTTTGTTGCTCGGTCTCGCCGCACTCCTCCGCGCCGACCTCTCCGCCTGGAGCGTCACCCAGTCCGCGTGGATTTCGCTCGAACGCTTCTTCTGGCAAAACCGCATCGGCGGCGTCCTGTGGCTCAGCCCGTGGCTCATCCTGCCGGTCGCCACGGCCGCTCTTCTCATGGTGCCGGCCGGCACCGTCTACTGGCTCACCCAGGCCGGCGCGTTGATGGACCTCCTGCGGCGCACGATCGGTCTGGTCTTTCGGTCGTTCCGCGCGATGACCGACGACGAGTTCACCAGCCGCGTGCAATCGTTTCTCTCCCGCCTGTTCATGGTCGGGCTGGTCGTGAGCGTCGTGCTCCTCGCCTTCGCCGCCATCGATTCCCTCGGCCAGTCCGCCTATCTGCGCTGGTCGCGCGACTTTTCGTTTCCCTCGCTCTGGACCGCGCTCGCCGCCGGCGGCGGGCTTGTCTTCGGCTTCGGTTCGAAAATCGCCGTTTACGTCGAACGTTTCCTCGGCCGGCGCCGTTTTCGCATTCCGCTCACCGCCGTCGCGTTCCTCCTCGCCGTCGCGTGGTTCACGCTGATCGTTTTCGCGCTCTCCGTCATCAGCTGCGGCTTCGGCTGGGCCTGGTCCAACGCGTCCACCGACGGCCGTTTTCATCCCATGACCGGCAGCGACAAACTCCTCCTCGTCGTCGCGATCTGCTTCGCCGCTTCCTGGATCTTCAGCCGCAGCTTCGGCTTCGTTAACCTCTCCTCCATCCAACAGGTCTACGCCGCGCGCCTCTCCCGCGCCTATCTCGGGGCCTCCAATCCCGATCGCCGTCATCATAAGAATTTCGACATGACCGATCTCATTCCCGGCGACGAGATCGCGCTCGACCACTACGCGCCGCACCAGCACGGCGGCCCGCTCCATCTCATCAACGTCACCGTTAACGAAACCCTCTCCGGCAAAACCCAGATCGAACGCCGCGACCGCAAGGGCCTCGCCATGGCCGTCGGTCCCTGCGGCCTGTCCGTCGGTCACGATTCGCACGCGCTCTGGGCCGCCGAGCCGCCCCGTCCTTCCAAACTCTCCCGCCTCCACGCCCTCTGGGAATCGCGCCGCCGCTCCATCACCCCAGTCGATTGCGGCACGAAACGTTTCCACGCGCTCTGTGAAAACAAAGCCGACGGCACTTCGTTCCGGCAACGCGTCGAAGCCCTCGCCCTCGGCCGCTGGATCGCCATCTCCGGCGCCGCCTTCACCACCGGCACCGGTGCAAACACTTCCTTCGGTCTCAGCCTCCTGCTCGGCCTCGCCAACGTTCGCCTCGGCTACTGGTGGGACAGCGGCATCCATCCCGGCGGTCGCACCACCACCAAACCCAACGCCCTCGAACTCGTCAGCCGCGTCCTCAGCCGCCTCCTCCCCGTTCAAACCTGCCTGCTCAACGAATTTTTCGCCCGCTTCCACGGCCCCGCCCGCCAGCACTGGTATCTTTCCGATGGCGGCCACTTCGAAAATACCGGCTGCTACGAACTCATCCGCCGCCGCGTGCCTTTCATCGTCTGCAGCGATGCCGGCCAGGATGCCGACTATCAATTCGCCGATTTCGCCAATCTCGTCCGCAAAGCCCGCACCGACTTTCGCGCCGAGATCCAGATCGTCCGCCGCGCCGGCGACGCCGCCACTGACGATCCCGGCGTCCGTTTCCCCATGCCCAAACTCGACGACCTCGTGCACCCCGCGCTCCGCGAGATCATCGGCGTCCCCGAGGACTTCGCCTCGCTCATCGACGAGTCGGGCGACTCCTCCCCGCCCCGCCGCTGCTGTTCGCAACGTCACGCCCTTCTCGCGCGTATCCACTACACGGACACCGACGAGTTCTCGTGGCTGCTCCTCGTCAAGCCGAGCCTGATGGGCGACGAAGCCGCCGACGTCGTCCAATACCAGCGCACGCACCCGCTCTTCCCACAGGAGCCGACCACCGACCAGTATTTCGACGAAGCGCAGTGGGAAAGCTACCGAAAGCTCGGCGAGCACATCGGCACCGAACTTTTCACTCCACCCGTCGTGGCCGACAAATCCATCCGCGCCACCTGGAGCCCGTCGCAGATGTCCCCTCCGCGCGTCCCGCAGCCCGCCCCGCCCGCCGACTTCGCCATGGCCGGCTGATACCGCATCCGAAAGGTCGGGCGGGCGTCCCGCCGAGCCGCCGCTCACCGGGACGATTCACTTATCTGCCATCACCCGACCACCAAACTCTCGCCCGTCATCTCCACCGGCTTCGGCAACCCCATCAACGCGAGCACCGTCGGCGCGATGTCCGCCAGTCGCCCGCCGCTGCGCATCCTGGTTTTCCCGGCTACGAAACCGTCGCCCACCACGAACACCTCGACGAGGTTCAACGTGTGCGACGTGTGTGCGCTGTTCGCCGTCGGATCCCACATCTGTTCGCAATTGCCGTGATCGGCGCACACCACCGCGCGGCCGCCGACCGATTCAAGCGCCGCGAGCAGTTCGCCCACGCCACGATCCGTCGCTTCCACCGCCTTCACCGCCGCCGGAATCGAGCCCGTGTGCCCGACCATGTCCGGGTTGGCGTAATTCACGGTGATCAAGCCATACTTCCCGGAAAGAATCGCCGCCTTCGCCGTCGCGGTCACTTCCGTCGCCGACATCTCCGGCTGCAAATCATACGTCGCCACTTTCGGACTCGCCGGACACGCCCGCTCCTCGCCCGGAAACGGATCCTTGCGATAGTTGTTAAAGAAGAACGTCACATGCGGATTCTTCTCCGTCTCCGCGCAGCGAAACTGCGCGATCCCCGCATTCGCCACCACCTCGCCGAGGATGTTCTTTAGCTTCTCCGGCTTCGGCGAAATCACGTTCACCGGCAGCCCGCTCTCATACTCCGTCATCGTCGCATAGTAGAGATCAAGCTTCGGCCCGCGATCGAAGCCTCTGAATCCGTCGATCACGAACGCCTTCGTCAGCTCGCGCGGACGATCCCCGCGGTAGTTGTAGAACAATACGGCATCGCCATTCCCGATCGTCGCCACCGGCTGGCCGCTCGCGTCCACGATCCACGTCGCCGGCACGAACTCGTCGCCATTCTGCGTCGGGCTCAACGGCGCCTCGTAATAACGCCTCACCGCCACGTCCGCCGCCGACGCCGTCGCGACCGCTTTCCGCCCCGTCAACATGTCGTAAGCCTGCTGCACCCGCTCCCAACGATTGTCGCGATCCATCGCCCAGAACCGTCCGCACACGCTCGCGATCCGACCGACGCCAATTTCCCGACACTGCGCCTCCACCTGCTGCACGTAACCGACCCCGCTCTGCGGCGGCGTGTCGCGCCCATCCGTGAACGCATGGATGAACACCTGATCCGCGCGCAACCCGTCCTCCTTCGCCTGCCGCAAAATGCCATACAGATGCTCGAGCATCCCGTGCACGCCCGCATCGCTCACGATGCCCATCAGGTGCAGCTTCGAGTTGCGCGTCTTCACTCGCTCGACGGCCGCCCGCCAGACGGCATTCGTCGCCAGCCGTTTCTCGGAAAACAGCTTGTTCAGCCGCACCAGCTCCTGGTCCACGATGCGCCCCGCGCCGATGTTTTCATGGCCCACTTCGCTGTTGCCCATCACGCCATCCGGCAACCCCACATCGAGCCCGCTCGCCGCGATCAACGTATGCGGCGACTCCGCGTGCAGCCGATCGTCGCAAGGCTTCTGCGCGAGGTGCACGGCATTCGTGCTGTTCTGCTGCGGATCGGGGTTCTTGCCCCAACCATCACGAATCACGAGGAGGACCGGTGTGCGGGTGTTGCTCATGGGAAAATCAGGACAACGCATGACAGGCCGATGCGCTGCGGAAAGGCAAAATTCGCCGCACCGCTTGCGACGATCCTGGTCAATTTCTGCATGATCGTGCCGAAGTTGGCAGTAACGCTGCTAAGAAGGAGCCCTCGATGACCGTTATCATTCGAGACCAGCTGGTGAACCCGCCCACGTGGTTCAGCTCCTTCCGCGACTTCACGCTCTATTGCCATATTTTCCTCCGCCACGACGTCGTCATCGAGTCGGACGATCCCGATCCCTATTTCCGATGGATGCGGCCTCGTGGCGGTCTGGATTTTGTCGAGGACTTCGTCCGCCCCGGCTCCGAGGACGGCCTCCACGTCGACGTCGAGCACAACTATCCGCGCTCCGTCATCACCGACCGCATCGCCCCGGAAAACGTCCACCGCCTCATCGCTCAACTGAACTCCTGTCGCGGCCTCGCCTGACCCCAACTTTCTCCCACTCGCGGTCACCGTGCCCGTGGCCCCAACTGCGGGCCCGCGCGCGCGTTCAAATCCCGCTCGCCGCGTCCTCGCGCGTCGGCACCGCCAGCGTCTCGCGCAGCACCCGCGCCAGATCCCCGACTTCGTAAGGCTTTGCCGCCACGCCGCAAAACCCATGCTCGCGATAATTCGCCAGCACCGGGTCGCTCGAGTAGCCGCTCGACACGATCGCCCGCACCTCCGGATCGATCCTGCGTAACTCCGCGATCGCTTCCTTTCCGCCCATCCCCCCCGGCACCGTCAGGTCCATGATCACCAGCGCAAACGGCGTCTTCGCTCCCAACGCCTTTCGATACGCTTCCACCGCCTCCGCTCCATCCGGCACGCAAACCACCTCGAAACCGAATCGCCGCAACAACACCCCCGCCACCTGTCGGATCGGCTCCTCGTCGTCCATGAATAGCACGCGTCCTTTCAGCGACACCTCGCGCGCCGGCACGCCTTCGCGCTCCGCCCCTTCCGCCGCCTGGCGCGACGCCGGCAGCCAGATCCGAAACGTCGTCCCGCCACCCAGCCGCGAGCTCACGTCGATCGTGCCCCGGTGCTTGTTGACGATCGAATACACCGCCGCCAGCCCCAGCCCGCTGCCCATCTGCTTCGTCGTGAAATACGGATCGAAGATCCGCGACAGGTGCTCCGGCTTGATGCCCACGCCCGTATCCGAAATCTCGATCCGCACGTAGTCGCCCGGCGCCAGCGCCAGCCGCGACAGGCCGTCGATCCGCTCGTTGTGCAGCGCGATCTTCACGGTTCCGCCTTCCGGCATCGCCTGCACCGCATTCAACACCAGGTTCTGCACCACCCGGCCGATCTGGCCTTTGTCGGCATCGGCCGGCCAGAGATCCTCGGCAAACGCATACTCCGCCTTCACCCGCGCTCCGTGCAGCGTGAAGGTCGTCATCTCTCGCACAATCCCGTCCAGCTGCACCGCCGCACGCACCGGTTCGCCGCCTTTCGCAAAGGTCAGCAGCTGCTGCGTCAAATCCCGTGCACGCAGCGTCGCCTTCTCCGCCTCCCGCAGGCTCCGCGCCGTTTCCGACGTCGGATTCACATCGAGCGCCGCCAGCGCCACATTCCCCATCACCGCCGTCAGGATGTTGTTGAAATCGTGCGCGATCCCACCCGCGAGGATGCCGACCGATTCCAGCTTCGTCGCCCGCACGAGTTCCTGCTCCAGCCGCTCGTGCTCGGTCACATCGCGAAACACCAGCACCGTGCCGATCACCGTGCTGGCGGCCGAATGAATCGGCGCGCAACACCCCTCGACGAGCCGGCTGCGCCCCTCCGCTACGACCAGCCTCGTCCGGCTCGGCAGCTCCAGCACCACATCCCCTTGCGCCACCCGCCGCACCGGCACCTCCACGAGCTCGCCCGTCCGATCGCTCTCCAACCGGCAAATCTCCGCCACCGGCCGGCCGATCGCCGCCTCGCAGTCCTGCCGCGTGAACGCCGCCGCCGCCGGATTCATGAACTGCACGCGACCGTCCACATCCGTCGTGATCACGCCTTCCGCCATCGCGCGCAGCGTCACCGCCAGCCGTTCCTTCTCCGCCGCCAGCGCCGCCTCCGCCTGCTTCAACTCCGTCAAATCCACGAACACCATCACCGATTGCCGCAGGTCCAGGCCCGTTTCCGTCCGCTCCATCCACCACCGCACATGCATCTGGTGCACGTCCCCGGCGAAATCCTTCATCTCCATCTCCGACTCGAGCGTGTTGCGGCCTTCCCACAAGCTCACCATCGCCGCGCGAATCACCTCGAGCGACGAGGGCGTCGACAACATCCACCGCTTACGCCGGAAGTCGCTCTTCGCCGAGGACCGCAGCATCGTCATCGCGTTGTCGTTGCAGTCCACGAAGCGCACCCGTTTCGCCGCCGCCAGCACCTGCCGCGGCTCCGCGCGTAATTTCGCATCGAGATCCACCACCCCGGCCGCGCGCAACTCCTCCAGCCACCTCCCCACCTCGGAGAAATCCGCCTCCACGATCGCCACCGGCGTGTGCTGATACAAGGTCCGGTAGCGCAGCTCCGACGCCCGCACCGCCTGCTCCGCCGCCCGCCGCTCCGTCAGGTCCGTGATCACTCCCACCAGCCGCCACTCAGCGGGCCCCACCGGCGAGATCGTCACCTGCTCGTGCAGCCAGAAAACCCGCTCGCCGCGCTCCGCGCAAAATTCCTGCTCGTAGCCACCGTGCCCCGCGAAAATCGCCTTCGCCGCCCGCCCGTCGATCTCCTGCAGCGTTTCCGCATCCAGCACCGCCCGCCACTCCAGCGTCGCCGGATTCCCCGGGTCACGCCCAAACACCTCCCGATACAACCGCGAGCGCGGCACAAACATCACCCATCGCAGCTCGCCCGGCCGCGTCTGAAACACCCGCGCCTGCCATAACAAACAATCCACGCTCGCCAGCATTTGCTCCACCTGCGCCTGACTCGCCAGCAGCGCCTCCTTCGCCTCCCGCTGCGCCGTGATGTCGGTGATCACTCCCACCAGTCGGAAAAGCCCGGACTGCACCCGCGAAATCGTCACCACCTCGCGCAACCACACCACGCGCTGGTGAAACACCACGCGAAACTCCTGCTCGTAACCCGGTTTCCCCGCACGCATCGCCGCCGCCGCCCGCGCATCCATCTCCTCCCGCTCCGGCACGTTCAACCGCCGCCAGCGAAAGTCCTGCCCCAGGTCGCCCTCGCCGAACAACCGCCGATACAGCACCGACGGCGTCGTGTAGAATTTCCACGTCAGCATTCCGTCGTTCGCCTCCCGCACCGTCGCCTCCCAGACCAGACATTCCGCGAGCTCGAGAATCTGCCGCAACTGCGCCTCCGTCGTCCGCCGCGCCTCCTCCGCCTCCCGGCGCGCCGTGATGTCGATGATCACGCCCACGACGTCCCACTCGTCCGCCCCCGTCGCAGTGATCGAGACCTGCTCCGCCATCCAGATGTCCCCGCCCGCCATCGGCACGTGAAACACCTGCTCGTAGCCCGGCGCCCCGCTCATGAACGCCGTTCGCGGCGTCCGCACCATCTCCGGCCACTCCGGAATGCCGAGCTCCTCCCACCGAAAACTCTGGTGATCCGGATCGCGTCCGAAAATCCGCCGATGCAACCGCGAACGCGGCACATACAAGCTCCACACAAATTCGCCATCCGGCTCACGCCGCACATGCCCCTGCCAGATCATGCAGTCCGAGCGCCGCAACAACTCCTCCAGCCTCGCCTCGCTGCGCCGCTGCGCCTCCTGCGCCTCATGCCGCTCCGTCACATCCGTCACCACCCCCACCAGCCGCCACTCCCGGTCGCCCACCGGCAGCAATGTCACCCGCTCATGCAGCCAGAACGTCCGCCCCACCCCGGTCACGCGAAATTCCTGCTCGTAGCCTTTCGCCCCCGCCAAAATCGCCTCCGTGCTCCGCCGGTTCATCTCCGGCAACTGCGGCACCTTGTCCGAATTCCACAGAGACTCCCGCCCCCCCCGCGTCCGTTCGCCAAACAGCTCTTCGCACAACCGCGACGCCGGCAGTTCGAAATGCACCCAGCGCAACTCGCCCGTCGTCGCGTCGCGCAACACCGTCGCCCGCCAAAGCAGACAGTCCGCCCGCTCCAATATCTCCCGCAACGCCCGCTCACTCGCCTGCCGCGCCTCCTCGGCCTGACGCCGCTGCGTCACATCGGTGACGATTCCCACCAGCTGCCACTCGCCCGGCGACACCCGCCGGATCGTCGCCTGCTCGTGCAGCCAGCAGGACTGGCCCTCGATCTTTCCCACCAGCTCCTGCTCGTAACCGGTGTCCCCCCGCAAAATCGCCGCCCGCGACCGCTCCGCCATCTCGGCCACCGTTTTCTCGCCCACCAGTTCCCCCCACGGCAGGACCACCGGATTGCCGGGCTCCCGCCCAAACAACTTCCGATACAACATCGAACTCGGCACCTGCATCACCCAGTGCAGTTCACCTTCCGCCGCCTGAAACACCCGCGCGTGCCACAACAGAAAATCCGCCGTTTCCACCACATGCTGCAGCTGCGCTTCGCTCGCCCGCTTCGACTCCTCCGCCTCCCGCTGCGCCGTGTTGTCGATCACCACTCCCTCGAGCGCCCACTCCTTTTCGGCCACCCGCCGCACCGTCACCTGCTCGTGCAGCCACAACACCGCCTGCCCGAGCACCACGCGAAACTCCTGCTCGTAACCCGGCAGCCCCTGCAGCATCGCGTTGCAGCTCCGTTCCTGGATCGCCGCAAACTCCGGCACAAGCGTGTTGTCCCACGGCATCCGGGTCGGGGGCGCCCCGTCACCCGCAATCCGGCGAAACAATTCCGACCGCGGCACGAACAACTCCCAGCGAAAAGCCCCCGCTTCGTCCTGTCGCACCGTCGCCTGCCACAACATGCAGTCCGCGCGCGCCAGCAGCTGCTGCAAGCGCTCCTCCGACATCTGCCGTGCCCGCTCCGCCTCCCGCTGCGCCGTGATGTCCGTCGCCAGCCCCACCAGCCAGAACTGCCCCGGGCCCGTCGGCGTGATCGACACGCTTTCGCGCAGCCATACCGTCTTCTCCTTGCTCAGCCGCACGTGAAACTGCTGCTCGTAGCCCCCCCGCCCCGCCATCAACGCCGACCGGCACCGCGCGTCCATTTCCCGCTTCTCCGGCACGTCGAACTGTATCCAAAGTCCCGCCACCTCCGGCGCGCTGCGCCCCTCGAACAGCCGCCGCGAGAGCCCCGTCGGCTGCAGCGTGAATTCGCTCCAGTGCCAGTTGTCCTCCGTCAGCCTCACCTTCGCCTGCCACAGCAGGCAGTCGGCGAACTCCAGCACCTCCTTCAACTGCTTCGTCTTGTTCGGCCCGAACCAGCGGCGCACCCGCCGCCGCG
Source organism: Verrucomicrobiota bacterium (assembly GCA_023430565.1). Classification (GTDB taxonomy): domain Bacteria; phylum Verrucomicrobiota; class Verrucomicrobiia; order Opitutales; family Opitutaceae; genus Opitutus. Next base: position 8,764 of record JAEZAD010000088.1, on the reverse strand, counting down.
CGGCGAACAACGCCCCCGCGCCCATCGCCAGCGCGCCCGCCGCCCACCACGTTCCGCCGTCCGGCGCCGTCGCTCCACCCTCGGCCGCCCGCGCGATCGACGGCAGCGTCCATAATCCGCCGCCCACGAGGGCACGCGCCGCGCCGCGCCGCCACGGCACGGAGCTACGCAGCCTTTCCAAAGCAGCGTGAAGTGAACCTGGAATCACGAGAAAAGAGAAACACCACCGGCGACGAATAGGACTTCGGCGCGGCGTGACCCTAGCTGAAGCGCAATCGCTGCCAAGCCTTTGCACTCGGCCGCCGCGTCCAGTTCCACAGTCCGTTCATCGACGGTCGATTATCTTTCACCTGCCAGCGCGAGTCCGCCGCTTCCTCCTCCGGCTCTCGTTCCTCCCTCCGCCACACCTTGCGCGATTTCCCCCTCACCTCCGCCACCGACCTCGTTTGACATCGCGCCCGTTCCCCAGACCAATCTCGCCCGCATGCCCAAACGCGCGGTCCTTCTCGTCAACCTCGGCTCGCCCGACTCCACCTCCATCCCCGACGTCACCCGCTACCTCCGCGAGTTCCTCGGCGACGAACGCGTCATCGACAAGCCCGCCGAGCCTTTCCGCACCTTCCTCGTCAACCAGATCATCATCCGCAAACGCGTCGCCAACTCCGCGCACGCGTATCAGCAGATTTGGACCGACCGCGGCTCGCCCCTCATCCTGACCTCCCAAAGCGTCCGCGACAAACTCGCCGCCGCCCTCGGCCCCACCACCCCCGTGTATCTGGCCATGCGATACGGCCAGCCGTCGATCGCCTCCATCATGCCGCAAATCGCCGCCGACGGCATCGAAGAGCTCCTCCTCTTCCCGCAATATCCGCACTACGCCATGTCCTCGTGGGAAACGGTCGTCGTGAAGGTCTACGAGGAAGCCGCCCGCCTCGCCCCCAAACTTCGCGTCGCCTGCATCCAGCCGTTCTACCAGGACGCCGATTACATCGAGGCCCTCTACGAAGTCTCCGCCCCTTACCTGCAACAGCCCCACGATCTCGTCCTCTTCAGCTATCACGGCATTCCCGAGCGCCACCTTCGCAAAGCCGACTCCTCCCACGCGCACTGCACGCTCGTGAAGGATTGCTGCACCACCCCCTCGCCGCTCCACGCCACGTGCTACCGCGCCCAGGTCTTCGCCACCACCCGCGCCCTCGTCGCCCGCGCCGGCATCCCCGCCGACAAGCACATGCTCACCTTCCAATCCCGTCTCGTCGGCGAACCCTGGCTCTCGCCGTTCACCGATCACGCCCTCGAGCAACTGCCGAAACAGGGCAAGAAACGCATCCTCGTTCTCTGCCCCGCCTTCGTCGCCGACTGCCTCGAGACGCTCGAGGAAATCCGCGGCGAGGGCCGCGACACGTTCATGGAAGCCGGCGGCGAATCCTTCGAACAAATCCCCTGCCTCAACGACCAGCCGCCCTACATCGATTTCCTCGCCAACCGCGTCCGCTCCTGGCTTTCTCCTTCCTCATCCACTTGAACCTTCGCCCACTGTCATTCTGAGCGCAGCGAAGAATCCAGGCGTGCGCACGCCAGCCGCCTCTCCGCCCCACCCGTGAACGACCCGCGTCCTCCGTCCGCCACTCCGTTCGCCGCCCGACTCGCCGACGCCGACCTCGCCGCCGTCCTCCTGCTCGATTCCGCCGGCCGCATCACCTGCGCCACCGCCGCCGCACGCCTCCTCTGGCAGACTGCCGAAAACGAACTCAACGGCGAACCGTTCTCCTCGCTCTTCGCCTTCGAAGTCACCTCCGACGAACCCGACTGGCTCGAAGCCCAGTGGGACGTCATTCTCGGCGCCACGCTCGACCGCTCGACCACCCTCCTCGCCCAACCCCGCGAGGGCGCCCCACGCGAGGTTCGCGTCCGCCTCGAAAAATCCTCCGCCAATACCTACGTCGCCACCGTCCAGCCCCCCGTCGCCGCCCCCGCGCCCTCCGCCGACGGCTCCGACCGCTACGCCGGTTTCGCCCTCCTCGCCGAAAAAGGCGCCGCCGGTTTCTTCGATCTCAACCTCCGCTCCGGTCGCGTCAGCTACTCGCCGTCCTGGAAAAAAATCCTCGGCTACGTCGACGCCGAACTCCCCGACACCCTCGAAACCTGGCGCGAGCTCATCCACCCCGACGACTCCTCCGCCGCCCCCGATCAGCTCGGCCGCAAACTCACCGTCGGCGCCCGTCCGTTTTCCGTCGAGTTCCGCATGCAGCACCGCCTCGGCCACTGGGTCTGGATCCAGTGCCTCGGCGTCCAAATCCTCACGCCCACCGGCGAACTCGAACGCGTCATCGGCCTCCACCTCGACATCACCGAGCGCAAGGACCTCGAGGAAACCTCCCTCGCCAACGACGAACGCCTCGAACTCCTCGGCGGCGCCGGCCCCCTCGGTGCCTTCGATCTCGATTTCGCCAACAAATCCTTCTGGTTCTCCGCCGCCTGGAAAAAAACCCTCGGCTACCGCGACGACGAACTCCCCGACGATCTCTCGTCGTTCGCCACCGCGCTTCCGTCCGACGAACTCCCCGGCGGCGTCGACACGTGGTTTCTCCTCCGCGCCCCCGGCCAGTCGAACTTCGTCGAACCCGTCCTCCTCCGTCGCAAGGACGGCTCCGAGTTCCCCGTCCTCCTCGGCGCCCACCGCACCCTCACGCGTAAACGCGACCTCGCCCGCGTCGTCGGCTTCATCGCTCCCGCACCCGCCGCCCTCGCCGCCGCCCTCGCCGGCGACAAACTCTCCGCCCCGCTCGCCGAAGACGCCCTCGCCACCATCGCCGAAGGCGCGCTCGTCACCGACGCCGCCGGCAAGATCCTCCACGCCAATCCCGCCGCCCTCCGCCTCCTCTTCCTCACCGCCGAACAACTCGCCCACCAGCCGCTCGGCGATGTCTTCCGCATCGTCCATCGCGAATCCGGCCGCCCCGCCGACGACCCGTGCGAACGCGCCCTCTCCGCCGACGGCCCGCTTCCGCTCTTCGCCGAGGACGCCCTGCTTCCGCCCGGCGCCACGCCATCCGAAGCCTCCGCGAAAAACGCCCGCCCCATCGTCTGGACCGCCCGCGCCTCCTACGACCCCACCGGCAACGCCCGCGGCGTCATCGTTGTCTTCCGCGACCCGTCCGAGATGAGCCTCACCCCCGAGGAACTCGTCAAAGCCAACCGCTTCGAATCCCTCGGTCTCCTCGCCGGCGGCATCGCCCACGATTTCAACAATCTCCTCACCACCATCCTCGGCGGCATCTCCCTCGCGAAGGACAACCGCGACTACTCCGCCCTCGACGACAGCGAAAAATCCTGCCTCACCGCCAAGGGCCTCACCAAGCAGCTCCTCATGTTCGCCAAGGGCGGCGCCGGCACCCAGAGCGTCATCTCGCCCAAGGAAATCCTCGCCGACGCCGTGAAAATTGCCGCGGCCGGCGCGGACGCCGAAATCACGATCGACGTCGCCGAAACCATCGACCCCGTCCGCGTCGATCGCGCGCAGATCCTCCAGGTTTTCCAAAACCTCATCGTCAACGCCCTCCAGGCGATGCCAGCCCCACCGCACCGCGCCCGCCTGCAACTCCGCGCCGCCAACATCCAACTCGCCGCCGACCAGATCCCGCCGCTCGCCGCCGGCAGCTACGTCGAGTTCGAGGTCCGCGACAACGCCAGCGGCATCCCGCCCGAGAATCTCGAAAAAATCTTCGACCCGTTTTTCACCACGAAGAAACACGGCACCGGCCTCGGCCTCGCCACCGTCCTCTCGATCGTCCGCAAACACGGCGGCCAGCTCGGCGTCGATTCCGTCGTCGGCGCCGGCACCGCGTTCACCATCTTCCTCCCACGCGCCGACGCCCCCGTCGAAATCCAGCCGCGCCGCGCCCCGTCCCTCCGCTTCGGCACCGGCCGAGTCCTGTTCATGGACGACGACCCGAAAATCTCGTCGCTCACCGCGAACATGCTCCAGAGCCTCGACTACAAATTCGACCTCGCGAAATCCGGCGACGAAGCAATCACCCTCTACAAACGCTACCTCAACATCGGCCGCCCCTACGACGCCGTCATCCTCGACATCACCGTCGTCGGCGGCATGGGCGGCGAAGAATGCTTCAAAGCCCTTCGCGAACTCGACCCCGACGTTCGCGCCATCGTCTGCACCGGCTACGACAACGAAGACATGCACCGCCGCTTCATCGAACTGGGCTTCTGTAATTACCTCACCAAGCCCTACCGCGTCGCCGAACTCGGCAAAGCCATCAAAGCCGTCCTGAGCTAGGTGAAATCCGAGTCCAGGTGGAGCCCGACGTTCCCGTCGGGCTCTTCTGGATACGGTAGGGCGGGGCGTCCCCGCCCAGCCGCACAGCCCGCCCCGACAAGTCCGGAGCAAGCCAGCGGCCCCCATAACCACCTACTCGAATTCCTCGGGGACACTCCCGAGCGACGTCGTCGTCGTGTTCACCGGCGAAATTGGCTCCACAATATTATCCTCCAGACACTCGATGTAGTGATGCACCGTCGCCGCCGCGGGATTCGTGTAATGATTGCCCGTGATGGTCACCGTGAGACCCGGATTGACCCGATTCGAAACGTGAATCACGTCGAACTGAGCGTTGCCCGACGTTTTGTTGATCTGCTCGAAACGCGTGTTGCGGATCTTCAGGTATCCCGTGCACGCACCGTCCGTATAGACGCCATAGCCACCGGTGTTCTTGATGAAGCTCGTGTAGCTCGTATGCGTGCCACCCTTGAACTCGATGTTGTTCCCGCCCTGCACCTCGAGGCCCGAGCTGGTCGCGCCATCCACCAGGCAGTCCGAAAACGTGATGCCCGATGAATTCCCGCCCACGAAGATGCCGTGCCGTTTCGCGTTCAACACATCCGCCTCCGAAATCGCGATGCTGCTCGTCACATAGCCGCTCCGCCCCTTGATCATGATCCCGCTCTGCCCGCCGGTGTTCGACGCATTGCAGCCGCTGAACGTATTGTTGGTCACCGTGATGTTGGTCGTCGGCCACGCGTAATAAGGATGGCCCTCCGACACCAGTATCAGCCCGGAATGAAAGGAGTTCGTCACCGTGTTGTTCGTCACGCTCACGTGATGCCCGCCATTCACCGTGATCCCGCGCCCCCACACGTTCGCGCTGAGAGTGTTGTTGTTGATTCCGATGTCCCGGCACGCGACCGGATTCTTCGGCGTGGAGCCGTCCGTCTGAAACTTATACGAAACGATCGCGATCAAGTCATCCGCCGTGTTCGTGACATTGTTGCTCTGCACCACGATGTATTTGCTGCCATTCGTCATATGGATGCCATCGGCCAGCGTGTCCCGCACGCGGCAGTTCTGGATGTAGGCTTTGCTCGAGCTCGAGGTTCCACCGCTGTTGTTGACCATGATACCCGCCCCCCGGCCCGTCTGGGCGGTGACATTCTCAACCCGAAAGTTCGTCGCGTCCTTCACATACACCAGGCACGACACATCCGCCTGCAGCCGATCGTCCGAGTCCGCCACGATGCTGCCCGAATAGTTCGTGCGCACCTTGATGTTCTTCAACTTCGGCCCGCTCCCCGTCAGCTTCACCGCCGCGTTCTCCGGATCGGTCGCGTGCAGGATTGTGCTGTCACCCGCGCCTCGCAGTTCCGCGCCATTGATCGTCAGCACGCCCGAATGATAATACGTGCCCGCGTTCAACATCACGTAGTCATTGGTGTTCTTCGCCGTCGCGAGCGCGGTCTCGATGTCCGACGTTCGATCGGTCGTTCCGTCGGGGTTGAGGGGGATGACGGCGCCGACGTTGCTCGTTCCGAACAAAAGGCCGAGCAGACACCCGGCCGGCAGTTGAAGGGCTGACTTCAAGGAGAGCTTCATACGCTGCAGTAGTTTTTCTTTGGGGTTTCCGACTGCGCCGAACCGGCGCTGCCGGGAGAACGCGCTTCCCGCCGCCGGATTCGCAGGCACGCGCTCTCTCCGCAACCTACCCCGTCGCTCGCCCGACTACTTGTCCGCCGTTGGCGAACCGTTGCGTTTTTTTGCCCTCCCGCAGCTACGAGTGCGAGCGACTTGCTCCCACGAGCTCTACCGCCCGCTCCACCGCCGCGGGCAAATCCGCCACGACATTCTCCCGCCCCACATCGTCGAGAAACCCCGCCTTCTCCATCGTGAAATACGGCTGCGTATGCGGCCCGCACAGAATCAGATGTTTTCCGTGCCGCCGTAGCTTCGCGTGCAAATCCTCCAGCCGGTCCAGCGCCGTCGTGTCGATCGCCGTCACCGCCGCCATGTGCAGCACGATCACCCGCGTCTCGCCCCCTGCCCTTCTCAACACCGTCTCCAGCTTGTCCGCCGCGCCAAACAACAGCGCTCCAAAAACCCGATACACCACCGCCTGCCGCGGGAGCTGTTTCACCGCCTCGCGCTCCGCCGCGTCGTGCGCCGCGCCCACGCCTTCCCCCGCCATCGCCTGCACTTCCGTCGTGTCCGCCACGCGCTTCACAAAAAGTCCCGCCGCCAGGATCATTCCGATCCCCACCGCCTTCGTCAGATCGAAAAACACCGTCAGCCCAAACGTCGTCAAAAACACCAGCCCGTCGCTCGCCGGCCGCTTCTTCAGCCACAAAAACTCATCCCACTCGCCCATCCGCAGCGCCACCACGATCAACACCGCCGCCAGCGTCACCAACGGCACATGCGATGCCAGCGGCGCCGCCACCAGCAACACCACCAGCAGGAACAACGCATGCACGATCCCCGCCACCGGCGACGTCGCGCCATTGCGAATGTTCGTCGCCGTCCGCGCGATCACGCCCGTCACCGGAATCCCGCCAAAAATCGGCACCACAAAATTCGCCGCGCCCTGCGCCATCAGCTCCTGGTTCGAGTCGTGACGGTCGTCGATCAACCCGTCCGCCACCACCGCCGACAACAACGATTCGATCGATCCCAGCATCGCGATCGTGAACGCCGGCGCGATCAGATGCTCCAGCGTCCGCCAGTCGAACTCCGGCAGCGCCATCGTCGGCAGCCCGCGCGGAATCCCGCCAAACGCGCTCCCGATCGTCTCCACGTTCAACCCGCCGAAATACACCACCATCGTCCCCGCCGCCACCGCCACGATCGATCCCGGCACCCGCTTGCTCCACTTCGCCGGCCACTTTCCCACGATCGCCAGCGACACCACTCCCAAACTCAGCGCCACCCAGTTCACCGTCGGCAGCGCGTGCGCCAGCGCGATCATCCTCGGCAAAAACTCCGCCGGCTCATGCTCCAGCTGCAATCCCCCCAGCGCCCGCAGTTGCGTCGCGATGATCGTGATCGCGATGCCGCAGGTGAAACCCATCGTCACCGGCTGCGGAATGAAGCGGATCAGCGACCCCAGCCGCAACGCCCCCATCGCGAACATCATCAGACCCGCGAGCATCGTGCAGATCAGCAAATTCGAAAGTCCATACTTCGCGCCGATCAACGCCACCAATCCCACAAACGCCCCCGCCGGCCCGCCGATCTGCACCTTCGATCCGCCCAGTGCCGACACGATGAAGCCGCCGATGATTCCCGTATAAAGCCCCGCCGCCGGAGTCACCCCCGACGCGATCCCCAGCCCAATGCACAACGACAATGCCACGATCCCCACCGTGATGCCCGCCATCGCGTCCGTCGCGAATCGCCGCCGATCATAGTCTTTCAACGACTCCAGCAATTTTGGCCGAAACGAAAAATACCCGCCCGTGGCGTTCATGAGAGTCCGCCCATTCTGCGCTTTTCTCCCGCCGCCGACAACCAACCACACTTGCCATTCCCGACGCATTTCTTGCCCGCCGTCCTCGCTCCATCAGCCCCGTAGCGGCGAGCGCCAGCGAGCCGCCCCCTTCCCTACCCCCGCCACGTAAACGCATGGCACAACGCCACCCCCGCCGCATCCGCCTCGTCCGGCGCCAGCGGCCGGCCGTGTCCCAGCAAAGCCATTACGGTCCGCGCCATCTGCTCCTTGCTCGCCCTCCCCGCGCCGACCACCGCCTGCTTCACCCGCAACGGCGGATACTCAAACACCTCTCGCCCACACAACGCCGCCACCGCGATCGCGGCCCCGCGCGCCGCCCCTAAAATCTGCGCCGTCTGAAAATTCTGCACGTAAATCGTCTGCTCCAACGCCACGTGCCGCACATTCGCGCCTTCGAGCATCAGCAGCACCGCCCGGTGAATTTCCGCCAGCGCCACCGCCATCGTCTCCCGCGACGGCACCCGCACCGTTGCACACCGCAGCAACACCGGCTGCCTCCCCGTCGCAAACTCGATCAACGCCAACCCCGTCCCCCTTAGCGACGGATCGATCCCCAACACCCGCCCGCTAAACGCCGTCCGCGGCTTCAACCCCATCGCCTCCGCCGCCGTCGCCGCCGCATTCAACGGCACCCGCACCGCCGCCGGCACAGGCTTCCCCGCCAGCTTCGCCGCCCACATCTGCCGCACATTCAAACGCGCCATGACGAAGTTTCGCCCACGGAACACACGGAATACACGGAAATCTTCAGCACGATTTCTTCTGTGTGTTCCGTGTGTTCCGTGGGCAAATCAAAACAGCAGCTTCACCCCCGCCACCGCGCTCAACCCCAGCGCCAGATTCTCAAACAACCGCTGATCAATCTTCACCAAAAGCTTCCGCCCCAGCCACGCCCCCAGAAACACCGCCGGCGCCAGCCACAGGTTCAGCGCAAAACTCTCCCGGGTGATCAACCCGAGATTCACCAT
>JAEZAD010000012.1 GCA_023430565.1 Verrucomicrobiota bacterium | reverse complement strand
GGGCGAAGGGAACTCGACGGCAACCTTTGCGCTTGCGGGATCGCTTCTGCATCCGTCTCCACGCATTGTCAGCTACGATCTCCACAACAAGTGGGAGACGGCCGTCCGTGCTCTCAAGCCAGTTATTTCCGAAGCTGCGTTGAGATCGGTCGATATCCGCGTCGAGAACATTTGCTCGGCCGACTTTGCTGCCCTCATCGGCGATGCCCGGCGTGTCCTTGTTCTGTGGGATGCGCACGGCTTCGATATCGCCGACAAGGTCCTGTCTGGCATCATGCCGATCCTGGCCGAGCGCGATCATCTTGTGCTCATGCACGACATCACGGACAGTCGATACTGCGGATTCGAACGCAGCTATAAGGGCGGATCGATCTGGCGCGCCACATACGATCTGGACGAGAATCGGGAGACGCGTCACATCACCATTGGCTGGGTCAATACCATCGTCGATCAAGCCATTCCGACCATGGATTTCCTGCGCCGCAACGATGCGGAACTCCATTCCGCCGACCTCCAGATCAACACCGCCCTCGAACACGGAGACCCGACGGTCGCGGCGTTGGTGGAAAACGGCACCGTTGCGCGCAGGAATCACTGGGCTTTCTTTTCGCTGAACGAGGCGCCGGGCCCCTACCACTTTCCAACTCCGTCACGGCGAGCGTCCCGGGAGATTTTCCGCAAGTCCTGATCAGTCCGACGTTGGTGCAAAAAGGCCGGCTGGCGCGGTTCGGGTCAGCCGGGTTGGCAATTTGCGCACCAGCAGGCGCCGGACCGCCGCCGCTGGTGCTGTCAGGTTGGCGGAAGCAGGACTCTCGTGGCATGTTCGCGGACATAAGCACGCCCCCTTTACCGCGGCTTCCGCTTCCCGGCCGCGATCATCGGCGAGGCCGTGTGGCTGTACCACGGCTTCAGCCTGAACCTCCGGGAGGTCGAGCTGATCCTGGAGGCGCGCGGCATCGAGGTCAGCGACGAGACCATTCGGGAGTGGGGCCGGCGCTTCGGCCGGGACTTCGCCAACACGCGTGCGCCATGAGATGGCGCTCGATCTCGCCCACGAAGGTGGAGCCGATGAGGACCGCATCATCCGGCCGGCGCAGCGCAAGATACCGGTCGAGACAATGCATGGGCAAGACCGTCCACTGCCTGGAGGACGGTCCATCCATCTTTCCCGGCGAAGAACTGAGAGACGTCTCCGTCCGGCCCGGTTCGCCTGGGCGTAGAGCGCTTCAAGAGGAACTGCGGTCCCCTTACGCCAACGCCGCCGGCAACATCCCCGATTTCGAGGCGCTGCCGCAACGATTTGAAGTTTTGTTAACCTTCCTCCTTCGATCATCGGCCTGTTCCACCGCAAGATATATGGACGACGCCCCGCCATGAACGCCTCACGCCCTTACAGGATCGTCGTCACCGGCGGGGCCGGATTCGTCGGGTCGAACCTCGCCCTCATGTTCAAGCGCGACCGGCCCGAAGCCGACGTCGTGGCCTTCGACAATCTGCGCCGCCGCGGCTCGGAACTGGCCCTGGAGCGCCTGCGGGTGGGCGGCGTACGCTTCGCCCACGGCGACGTGCGCAACCCCGAGGATCTGGAGGAGCTCGGCCCCTTCGACCTGCTTCTGGAGTGCTCGGCCGAGCCGTCGGTGCACGCCGGCTATGACGGCAGCCCCGCCTACGTGATCAACACCAACCTCGTCGGCACGGTGAATTGCCTGGAGGCAGCGCGGCGCCACGGCGCCGACATGGTGTTCCTGTCCACCAGCCGCGTCTACCCTATCGACCCGCTGCGCCGACTGCCTCTGGAGCGCGGCGCCACGCGGCTGGTGCTGCCGGACGGCGCCGCCGGACCGGGCTGGTCGGCGGCGGGCATCGCGACGGACTTCCCGATGCCGGGCAGCCGGTCCATCTACGGCGCCACCAAGCTGGCGTCGGAGCTGATGATCGAGGAATACGGCGCCATGTACGGCCTGCGCGCCGTCATCAACCGGTGCGGCGTGCTGACCGGCCCCTGGCAGATGGGCAAGGTGGACCAGGGGGTCGTCGTGCTGTGGGCGGCCCGGCACCTGTATGGCGGCACCCTGTCCTACAGCGGCTTCGGCGGAGAGGGGCTTCAGGTGCGCGACATGCTGCACGTCGCCGACCTGTATGATCTGCTGACGGTGCAGGTGGCCGGCATGGATCGGTTCAAGGGCCGGGTCTTCAACGTGGGCGGCGGGCCGGAGGTGAGCGTGTCGCTGGCCGAATTGACCGCGCTCTGCGCGGAGCGCGCAGGCCGGAGCATCCCCATCGCCGCCAGCCCGGAAACCCGCGCCGCCGACATCCCCTGGTACGTGACCGACAACGCGGACGTCACGCAGGCGACCGGCTGGCATCCGCGACGGACACCCGGCGCCATCATGGACGAGCTGTTCGGCTGGCTGGACGCCAATCGGCGCATCCTGGAGCCGATTCTGTTATAGACGACGCTCGGCGGCCATACCGCCCCATTCTTCCGAGGAGACTTCCCTCATGTCCGTCGTCATCGTCACAGGGTCCGCCGGTCTGATCGGCGCCGAAGCCGTCGGCTTCTTCGCGGAGAAGGGCTTCGACGTCGTCGGCGTCGACAACGACATGCGCCGCTACTTCTTCGGCGACGAGGCGAGCACGGCCTGGAGCCGGGAACGGCTGGAGAAGCGGCACCCGTCCTACAGCCACGTCACCGCGGACATCCGCGACCAGGACGCCATCGACGCGCTGTTCGCGCGGTATGGCGCGTCCATCGCGCTGGTGATCCATACGGCGGCCCAGCCCTCGCACGACTGGGCGGCGCGGGAGCCCTTCACCGACTTCTCGGTCAACGCCAACGGCACGCTGAACCTGCTGGAGGCCGCACGGCGCCACTGCCCGGACGCGCCCTTCATCTTCACATCGACCAACAAGGTCTACGGCGACACGCCCAACGCCCTGCCGCTGGTGGAGCTGGAG
>JAEZAD010000002.1 GCA_023430565.1 Verrucomicrobiota bacterium | reverse complement strand
GCTGGCCGGAATCGATGAGCGAGGTGAGCTGCTCGGTGGTGAAAGGCCCGCGGGCCTCGGTGTCCGACTCGTTGCGGATGTAGAATTCCTGCATGGCCATGGGGGTGAGCGAAGGTGGTTTTTGCAGAGGGGAGCGGCAAGCTAAAGCCGCGCGCCGCGCTGAAGATCCAAGATCCAAGCACCAAGCTCCAGTGAAGGTCCAAATTCCAAAGACCAACGCGGTTCGGTTGGTGGTTGGAGCTTCTCACGCGCATTACATGCGCGTGAGCGTGCGGAGGCCGAGGAGGTGGAGGCCGGTTTCCAAGAAGAGGAGCGTGCGGGCGCAGAGGAGGAGGCGGCGGGCGCGGAGTGCGGGGTCGTCGACGAGGACTTTGTCGGCGTTGTTGAACGAGCTGTAGTCGCCGGCGAGCTCGAACAGGTAAAGGCAGAGGAAATGCGGGCGGAAGGAATCGGTGGCCTGGCGGAGCGCGTCGGGGAATTTGACGAGCTTGCGGGCGAGGGCGATTTCGGCGGGGGTTTCGGGCGGGGTGGCGAGGGGCAGAAGCGAGGCGTCGTCGGGGGACGTGCCGGCTTTGCGGAAGATGGAGTGGATGCGGGCGACGGCGTAGAGGAGGTAGGGGGCGGTGTTGCCGTCGAGGGCGAGCATCTTGTCCCAGGAAAAGACATAGTTGCTGCTGCGGTTTTGGGAGAGGTCGGCGTATTGGACGGCGCCGATGCCGACGATGCGGGAGATGTCGCGGCGGTCGGATTCGGGGAGGTCGGGATTTTTTTCGGAGACGATCGCGAAGGCACGCTCCTCGGCTTCGTCGAGGAGGTTTTTCAGTTTGATGACGTCGCCGCTGCGGGTTTTCAGCGCCTTGCCGTCTTCGCCGGTGACGGCGCCGAAGGTGATGTGGTGGAACTCGGGCAGCCGGTAATTTTTCGCGGCGAACCATTTTTTCACCGTGAGGATGAGCTGCTCGAAGTGGTCGGACTGGCGGAAGTCGGTGACGACGACGATGCCGTCGGCGTTGAAGTGCTCGGACCGATACAGCGCGGTGGCGAGGTCGGTGGAGGCGTAGTTGGAGGCGCCGTCGGCTTTGCGGATGAGGAAAGGTTGTTTCGCGAAGCGGGGGTGCTCGGGGTGGAAGACGACGAGCGCGCCCTCGCTTTCGACGGCGAGCGGCGGGGTGGTGTCGGTGAGCTCGCGGTAGATGCGTTCGACTTTGTCGTTGTAGAAGGATTCGCCGAGGTTGTGGTCGAAGCGGACGCCGAGGCGGTCGTAGATTTGTTGAAAGGCGGCGAGGGAAACCTCGGAAAACTTTTTCCAAAGGGCGACGTTGGCGGGATCGCCGTTTTGGAGGGCGACGAGTTCGCGGCGGGCTTCGTCGAGCTCGGGCGAACCGTCGGGTGTGGCGTTATGGCCGAGTTTATAGAGGCGCTCGAGTTCTTCGATGGGGTCGGCGGCGAGGGCGTCGGGGTTGGCCCAGCGTTTGTAGCCGTAGATGAGTTTGCCGAACTGGGTGCCCCAGTCGCCGAGATGGTTGTCGCGGATGACGCGGGCGCCGGTGAAAGCGAGAAGGCGGCAGATCGCCTCGCCGATGACGGCGGAGCGCAGGTGGCCGACGTGCATCTGTTTCGCGGTGTTGGGCGAGGAGTAGTCGACGACCCAGGTTTGGTTGGCGTGTGCGGCGGCGGCGGCGGTGGCGAGTGCGTCGCGGGTCGAAAACGTCCGCAGCCAGGCGAGAAGCGTAGCGGGTTTGAGGGTGAAATTGATGAAGCCGGGGCCGGCGATGGTGACGTCGGCGAGCTCGCGAACGGAGGCGGGGAGGGCGGCGACGAGTTGTTCGGCGAGGGCGCGGGGGTTTTGTTTGCGGGATTTGGCGTAGCCGAGCACGCCGTTGGCTTGAAAGTCGCCGTGTTTGGAATCGGCGACGCGGACCTCGGGGGCGAAGGCGGCGGCGTCGAGTCCGGCGGTGGTGGCGGCGGACTGGAGCACCGAGTCGAGTTCGGCGGCGAGGTTGAACGAGACGTGCATTTGGCGAGGAAACCGGAGGGCGGGAGGGGCGGGCAAGCGTGGAGTTGGAGGGGTGGCCGGAGACGGCTCGCTGGCGCTCGCTGCTACTTCGAAGGCTTGTGGTGGGGGCGGGCGTCGGTTGGCATCGCGGCAGCTTTGGTGGCGGATTCATGGATGCTCATGTTGTAGAATTTCTCGGGATGATGATGCGGTGGCTGCACATCGTCGCGGGGATCGCGTGGATCGGGTCGTCGTTTTATTTCATCTGGCTCGACAACAGTTTGGAGCCGCCGGCGGCGGGTTCGGATGCGGCCAAGAAAGGCGTGGCGGGGGAATTATGGGCGGTGCATGGCGGTGGTTTTTATAATCCCCAGAAATATGCCGTCGCACCGGCGGCGCTGCCGGACCGGCTGCACTGGTTCAAATGGGAGGCGTATACGACGTGGTTGTCGGGCACCGCGCTGCTGGTGGTGGTTTATTGGGTTCGTGCGCAGACGATGATGATTGATCGGAACGTGGCCTTGCTTGCGCCATGGCAGTCGGTGGCGATCGGGGCGGGCAGCATGGTGGGGGCGTGGGTTGTCTACGATCTGCTGTGCCGGTCGAAGCTGGGAAAACACGACGCGCTGCTGGGGGTGGTGGTGTTTGGGCTGGTGACGCTGCTGGCGTGGGGTTTGGCGCGCACGCTCGGGGGGCGGGCGGCATATATTCAGGTGGGGGCGGCGATCGGCACGATCATGGTGGCGAACGTGTTTTTCGTGATCATCCCGGGGCAGCGGCGGATGGTGGCGGCGATGCGCGAGGGGCGGGTGCCGGATCCGATGGACGGAAAGCGCGGGAAGCAACGGAGCGTGCACAACAACTATTTCACGCTGCCGGTGCTGTTCACGATGATCAGCAATCACTATGCATCGACCTACGGGCACGCCTACAATTGGGCGGTGTTGATGGCGATTGCGGCGGCGGGCGTATCGATCCGCCATTTCTTTAACCGGCGACACAAGGGAGTGCTGGCGTGGCGGTATCCGGTTTTTGGAGCCGGGTTGCTGGGCGTTGTCGTTTGGTGGACGGCGCCGCGAATTCCGGAGCTGCCGGAGGTGAAAGGCGAGGTGACGCTCGAGCAGGTGCGGGGGATCGTGGGACAGCGGTGTGTCGCGTGCCATTCGCCGGCGCCGACGTTTGCCGGCATTCTGCAACCGCCGGGCGGAGTCTTGTTGCACTCGGTCGAAGGGCTGACGCAAAACGCGCAACGCATCTATCAGCAAACAGTAGCGACGCGAATCATGCCGTTGGGAAACGCGACGGAGATGACCGAGTATGAGCGGGCGGTCATTGCAAAGTGGGTGAAGGAGCAGGCGGGAAAATGAGCGTGGACGGGTGAGCCGAAGGCACGGGCGGCGGACAAAACCGGAGCTCGGAGGTCTGCCCGAGTGGGTGGGTGGGTTGCCTGTCTGTGGTGCGGGTGTATAGTGTTGCCTGGCCGTCCAACCCGGGGAGAGCGGCGGTGGGAGCCCGCCGGCCTCCTGGGATTAGGCTCGACTTCCTGTCATAAGCGGGTTTTCTCCCAAACTTTTCCGCACCGCGGCACAGCGGGCGATTTTAATCTACCCACATGACGAAACGCACTATTCCGGCCCGCCGGTTCATCAAGCCGTCCTTCGAGTTCTTGATCGAAAAGAAGCGCGATGGCGGCGAGTTCACGCAGGAGGAAATTCGCTACATCATCGACAGCACGCTCGATGGCGAAATGCCACAGCACCAGCTGGCGGCGTTGATGATGGCGATCTATTTTTCGAACATGTCCGCCCAGGAGACGGCGGATTTGACCGAGGAGATGATGCTTTCGGGAGAGGTGATCGATCTTTCGTCGATCGCCAAACCGAAGATCGACAAATATTCCACCGGGGGAGTGGGCGACAAGACGTCGCTGGTCCTCGTGCCGCTGGCGATGGCGAGCGGTGTGGTGGTGCCGATGATGTGCGGCGTCGAACACGATTACGTGATCAACACGCTGGAGAAGTTGAACAGCATCCCCGGTTTCAAGGGCAACCTGTCGATCGATGCGTTCACGTCGCAACTCGGCCGGATCGGCGGCGCGATCGTGCAGCAGAGCGATGCGTTGGCGCCGGCGGATCAGAAGTTCTACGAGTTGCGCAAGGAAACGGGGACGATCCCGAGCCTGCCGCTAATCACGGGCAGTGTGCTTTCCAAGAAGCTCGCCGAAGGTTCGGAAGGCCTGGTGATCGATGTGAAGTGGGGCAACGGCTCCTTTATCAAGGACCTCGAGCAGGCGAAGCAGCTCGCGCGTTCGATGACGCGCGTGGGCCGCTCGATGAAGCGGCGCTGCGTGGCGCTCGTGACGGACATGAATCAGCCCCTCGGCGACACGGTCGGCACCTCGCTCGAAGTGAAGGAAGCGATTCAGCTCCTCAAGGGCGAAGGTCCGGAGGACATGAAGGAACTCGTGCTGAAGCTCGGCATGGAAATCGTGCGGCTGGCGGGGGTCGCGGGTTCGACGTTGTCGGCGAAGCAGACCGTGCAACGGCACCTGACCGACGGTTCGGCGCTGGCGAAGTTCAAGGACCTCGTGAAGGCGCAGGGCGGCGATACGGCGTTCATCGATCATCCGGAAAAATTCCCGGCGGCGCGTCATATCCGGAAACTGCCGGCTCCAAAACGTGGATACGTGCACACCATCAACGCGGCGATGATCGCGCGCGGCGTGCATTTGCTGGGCGCGGGGATCGAGCCGAATGCGGCGCACGGGAATCACAACCATGGCAGCCACGGCAATCATCACCCGAAGATCGACCACGCGGTGGGCGTGTCGGAGATCAAGAAAGTCGGCACGCAGGTGAAGCAGGGCGAGCCGCTGATGATGATTCACTACAACGACGAGGCGAAGCTCGAGCAGGCGTTGGAGTATTTCAAGAATGCCTACCGGCTCGCGCCGAAGCGGCCCACGCCGCCGCCGTTGATCGTCGAGCGCGTGGCGTAAGGCGCAAGGTGGCGGCGTAAGGTCGCTCCACCGTTTTCGAGGCCGGCCTTTTGGCCGGCCTTTTTTGTTTCTGGCGGACGGGTGAAAATGGGCGTTGACCGCGGGTGGGGGGTGACGCGTTGATGCAGGCGTATGGCGGAAGTTTCGGTTTCAGCGCTTGAGTCGAGGCTGCGGAAGCTGGCGGAAAAGGCGCGGGCGGCGCGGGAGAGTGGGGATTTGGACTACGCGCTGGAGGCATGCGCGGAGGTCTTGAAGGTCGCACCGCAGTGTGTGGCGGTGCGGCGTTTGCAGCGAAGCGCGCAGCTGAGGCAATTCAAGGAGGCAGGTTGGCTCGCGGCGAAAACCAGGAAAGGACTGGCGTCGGCTTTGCTCTTATTTGCGAGGCGAGCTGGCACGTCGGAGGACGGGTGGGCGCGCGCGGAGAAAGCGGTGTCGATGGATCCGACGAATCCGGCGGCGTTGATGATGCTCGGCGAGGTGGCGTTGTCGCGGGGATGGGCGGAAACGGCGGTGTTCGCGTTCGAAGCGGTGCGGGAGTTGCGGCCGGAGGATGACGACAACGTTGTGGCGCTCGGCGGGGCGTGGATGGAGGCGGGGCGCGCGAACGAAGCGCGGCGGTGCGCGGAGGCGGTGCTGGCGACGTCGCCGGGGCATGCGGCGGCGCAGGAGCTGATGCGACGGGCGTCGATCGCGCAGACGGTGGCGGAAGGAAAATGGGAAGCGCCGACGACGTTTCGCGAGAAGCTGAGATGACGCGGCGGCCGGCGAGGACTTACTCGCGGAACTCGTCGTAAGGGCGTTTGGCCTCGCCGAGGGCGGCTGCGCGGGCGGCGAGGTTTTCCTCGCGCTGGTCGAGCTCGGTTTCCTTTTCCTGCTGCTCCTGCACTTTGGCGAAGAGGCGGTTTTCGCTTTCTTCGAGATACGTTTCGCGTTCGCGCAAGGCCTGGCGGGATTCGCGCAGCGAGGCTTCCTGGCGGTCGAGCTCGTCTTTCAGCTGTGTGAGCGCCTCGGCTTCGCGCAGGGTGACGACGGGGCGCGAGTTGGTGGCGGCGGCCTGGCGCGAGGCGAGCAGGTTTTCCCGCGCGTGAAGGAGCGCCTCGGCTTCGTCGAGATCGCGGGCGCGTTCGGCGAGGCGGCCTTCGGCCTCGAGGAGCGCGCGTTCGCGTTCCACCAGACTTTGTTCGATGAGCCGGAGGAGCCGGTCGGGATCGGGTGCGGGCGACGAGCCGACGTCGGAGAGGCCGGAGTTGAGCAATGGCGCGGGTCGCGCGCGCCGCGACAGTTGGAGCAGTGGCGGCACGGGGAAGCGGGTCGGAAACGGCGGGGTGGTGCGAGGAGGTTGGAGGGGCATGGCGGGGAAGTGGGAGGCCGGCGGTCCACTTGCACGCCCCGACGAGTCGGGGCAGGCCGCTCGCGGTTACGGTTTCGAGAACCAGCGGGTGAGGACGGACCAGCGGGAGGTTTTTTGCAGGGAGATTTCGCCGAGGTAGGGCTTGAGGTGGCGCGCGATGGTTTCCTCGAAGGCGCGGTCGTTGAGGACGGCGAGCTGGCGGGAAAGAAAGCCGCGATCAAGGGCGGCTTCGCGGCGCCAGTCGGCAAATTCGGTTTCGAACCAGGCGAGGGTGGTGGCGGTGTTTTCGACGGGGCGGGCGCTGGCGGCGGCGTGCGCGAGGGCTTCGGCGAGGTGGAGTCCGGTCGAGCCGGTGCGGAAGGGGACGAGTTCGGCGAGGGCGCGTTCGTCGGTGTGGGCGAGGGCGTTGAGGAGGCGTTTGAGGTCGCCGCCGACGATCACGCCTTGGGAGAGGCGTTGCGCGAAGAGCGCGAGCTGGCCGAGCGTTTCGATCTGTTCGAGCTGGCAGAGGTCGCGGGCGGGGACGTCGAGCGAGCAGAGGGAGACGGGAAAGTTTTCCGGGATGCCGAGGCGTTCGAGGGCGCGAAGGAACGGGTTGTCGCGGGCGTCGGCGGCTTCGGCCTGGCGGACCATCTCGCCGAACGGCTGATCGAAGGCGAGGGTCTCGCGCAGGATCAGGACGAGAAGCTCGGCGGCGTTGGGCTGGCCGCGGTCGGAGAGCTCGACCTGGAGCTCGGCGTAGTTGAAATCGATATACGTGGCGGGCGTTTCGTTGGGGCCGGAAAACGGCCAGGTGACGCCGTCGAGGCATTGGGCAAGGCTCGCGAGCGAGGTATCGACGAGAATGGACGACGCGAAGGCGGCGCGGAGTTGATCCCATTCGCGGGTGAGCGTGGGAGTGCTGGAAGACGTGCTGGTGATCATGATGAAAGTGAGAG
>JAEZAD010000296.1 GCA_023430565.1 Verrucomicrobiota bacterium | reverse complement strand
GAGGCGATCCGGGCGGTGTTTGGCGAGGGTTGCCCGGATACGCACATCAATAACACGAAGAGTTACATCGGGCACTGCATGGGCGCGGCGGGGGCGTTGGAGCTGGCGGGGAATTTGCCGTCGTTCGAGGATTTGACGGTGCATCCCACGATCAACGTCGACGACCTGGATCCGGCGTGTGCGTTGCCCGGCCTGGTGATGAATCAGCCGCGCCAAGTTGCGAAGGTGGAGACGATCCTGAACAATTCGTTCGGGATGCTCGGGATAAATTCCACATTGATTGTTAAACGGTTTGTTCCCTAATCCTGCGCCCCAGACCCAATGACCAAAGACGAATGCAAGAAGGTGGTGCTCGACATCATCGCGGACATCGCTCCGGACGAAGATTTGAGCAACGTGAAGCCGGACGTTCGCCTGCGCGATCAGCTCCAGCTCGATTCGATGGACTTCCTGGACATCGTGATGGAGCTGCGGAAGCGCTACGGCATCGAGGTGCCGGAGAAGGATTACATGCAGCTGGCGTCGCTCGACAGCTCGGCGGAGTATCTGACGCCGAAGTTCAACGCGCTGCCGGCGAAGAGTTGAGGCGAGCGCGGAGGATGGATTTGACGGGCCGGGTGATTGCCCGGCCTTTTTTGTTTTTGCGAACGCAGGCCTGTCGAAACGATTGCCACTCGCTCACGCTCGTAGCTACGAGTTCTGCGGATGAACACGGCTTCCCACTACGACGTTGCAATCATCGGGGCGGGGATGTCGGGGCTGGCGGCAGGGATCCGGCTGGCGCATTTTGGGAAGCGCGTGTGCATCTTCGAGCGGCACAATGCGGTCGGCGGGTTGAATAGTTTTTATAGCATCGCGGGGCGGAAATACGACGTGGGGTTGCACGCGATGACGAACTACGTGCGACCGGGAGTGAAGGGGACGCCGTTGACGAAATTGCTGCGGCAATTGCGGATCGATCGGGAGGAGTTCGCGTTGTGCGAGCAGAAGCAGTCGCGGGTGGCGTTTGGGTCGCGGGGTGAGATGTCGCTCCGGTTCACGAACGATTTCACGGTGTTCGAGAGCGAGGTGGCGGCGAAGTTTCCGAAACAGATCGACGGGTTTCGGGCGTTGGTCGAGGTGGTGAAAACTTACGATGACGTGTCGCTCGACGCGGCGGCGGTGTCGGCGCGGGAAGTGGTGCGGAGGCATGTGACCGATCCGCTGCTGGAGGACATGCTGTTTTGTCCGGTGATGTATTACGGCAGCGCGCAGGAGCGGGACATGGAGTTCGGGCAGTTCGTGATCATGTTCAAGGCGCTGTTTTTGGAAGGATTCTCGCGGCCCTTTGAAGGCGTGCGTGTGATTCTGCGCGTGTTGCTGGAAAAATATCGCGCGGCGGGCGGCGAGCGGCGGATGAAGTGCGGTGTGCGGCGGATCGTGGCGCGCGACGGGCGTGCGGTGGGGCTGGAGTTGGACAACGGCGAGACGGTGACGGCGGACGAGGTGATTTCGTCGGTGGGGGCGCCGGAGACCGAGCGGTTGATCGAGCTGGGGCGCCCGGCCGATGCAAGCGGGGAGGAAGGCGGGCTCCCGGTTGGCCGGCTTTCGTTTGTGGAGACGATTTCGGTGCTTGATCGGCAGCCGGCGGAATTTGGCTGGGGCGAGGACACGATCGTGTTTTTCAACGACTCCGCGCGGTTCGACTATGTGCAGCCGAAGGAGCAGGTCGACGTGCGCAGCGGGGTGATCTGCATTCCGAACAATTTCGATTTCGGGGCGGGTCGAGTGCTACCGGAAGGTGTGGTGCGGGTGACATGTCTCGCGAATTACGAGCGCTGGGCGGATTTATCGGAGGAGCATTACCGGGCGGACAAGCAGCGCTGGTTCGAGGCGGTGCAGAGAAGTGCGCGGCGATTTTTGCCGGCGTTGCAGGATGAGGCGCTGGCGAAGGCGACGGTGGCGACGGACATGTTTACGCCGCGGACGATCGTGAAGTTCACCGGACATTTTGGCGGGGCGATCTATGGATCTCCCGTGAAGCACCGGCAGGGGCGGACGGCGCTGGCGAACGTTTACCTGTGCGGAACGGACCAGGGATTTTTGGGAATCGTCGGCGCGATGCTGAGCGGAATCTCAATGGCGAACTACCATATTCTCCAAAAATCGAGCTGAGCGGGCGCTTGCAAAACGTCGGGCGCAGGGAAACGTCAGGAGCGTTATCCCCATGAAAACTCATTTGCTCCGTTTCGTTCTACCCTTCGTGTCGGTCGCGGCGTTCGCGGCCGAGAAGACCGACAGTTTCAAAGATCACATCGGGCTTCAGATGTGGAGCCTTCGCGAGATCGCGAAGGAGAGCACGATCAAGGCGCTCGATCAGGCGAAGGCATATAATTTCAAGGAAATCGAAGCGGTGAAACCGGCGGACATGTCGATGGACGAGTATGTCGGGGCGGTGAAGGAACGCGGGTTCACGGTCGTCGGCGTGCATGCGAGCTACGAGCCGTTGATGAAGAGTCCGGACGAGGCCATCGCGATGGCGAAGGCGCTGGGTGCGAAGTATGTGACGTGCCCGTGGGCGAAGCAGGGCGACAAGCCGTGGACGGTGGAGTCGGCGAAGGAGATTGCGGCGAATTTCAACAAGATCGGCGAGGCCTGCAAAGCGGCGG
Source organism: Verrucomicrobiota bacterium (assembly GCA_023430565.1). GTDB lineage: Bacteria > Verrucomicrobiota > Verrucomicrobiia > Opitutales > Opitutaceae > Opitutus. The sequence goes on along the minus strand of JAEZAD010000296.1, from coordinate 13,960 downwards.
GGCTGCAGTTCGCGTATCATCCGCACGGCTACGAGTTCCTTCCGGCGCAGGGCGGGGCGCGCGGCGAGACGGTCTTCGATGTTTTCGCCAGCGAAACGAACCCGGATCTCGTGAAGCTGCAGATGGACGTGTTCTGGGTGTATCACGCGGGGCAAAGCCCGGTGAAGCTGTTGGAGAAATACGGCGATCGCTGGTTTTCGCTGCACGTGAAAGATATTCGCAAAGGAGCGATCACGAATCTCTCGAGCGGTCACGCGGCGCCGACGGACAATGTCGCGGTGGGTTCCGGGCAGATCGACTGGAAGGCGGTGTTGGGCACGGCGCAGAAGGTCGGCGTGAAGTATTACATCGTTGAAGACGAGACGCCGGCGCCGCTGCAGGCGATCCCGGCGACGTTGAAGTATTTGAAGGGATTGGAGCTCTGAGGCAGGTGGTGGCGCCCGACGTCCTCGACGGGCGGGCGCGACAAACGGCGCGTGGCAAAGCGCGACGAGGACGTCGCGCTCCACCGAAGGATTCCCGTTGCGCTGGGGCGCGGCGGGCGTTCACTCGTCCGTTTCCATGGCTTACGACTGGCTGAAAGGCGTCGCGGATGAGTATGACGTCATCGTGATTGGCAGCGGTCTGGGCGGGCTGACCGGCGCGAATGTGCTGGCGAAGGCCGGCCATCGCGTGCTGCTGCTCGAGCATCATTATCAGTTCGGCGGTCTTGCGACGTGGTTCACGCGAAAGGGCGGGCACATCTTCGACATCTCGTTGCACGGGTTTCCGGTCGGGATGATCAAGTCGTGCCGGAAGTATTGGTCGAAGGAGATTGCGGATTCGATCGTGCAGCTGAAGGACATCCGGTTCGTGAATCCGCAGATGGATGTCTGGACGACGTTCACGCGCGAGGATTACACGCGGGTGCTGGTGGAGCAGTTCGGTTTGGCGCGGGAGAAGGTGGAGGCGTTCTACGATTACCTCCGCGCGATGAATTATTACGACAACAACCCCGAGACGACGGGGGAGATGCTCGAGCGGTTCTTTCCGGGGCGGGACGACGTGAAGCGGCTGTTGATGGAGCCGATCGCGTATGCGAACGGGTCAACGCTCGACGATCCGGCGATCACGTATGGGATCGTGTTTTCGAATTTCATGGGCTCGGGCGTGTATACGTTCCGTGGCGGTTCGGACGTGTTGATCGAGAAAATGGTGGCGGAGCTGAAGAAGAACGGCGTGGAGCTGAGGAAAAAGGTGATGGTCGACCGCATCCTCGTGGAGGAGCGCGATGGGCGCAAAGTGGCGTGCGGGATCGTGGCGACGAGTGGGCGGGTGATTCGCGCGAAGGCGGTGCTGTCGAATGCGAACATCAAGAACACGATCTTCAAGCTGGCGCGGGAGGAGAGTTTTCCGGCGGACTACGCGGAGGCGGCGCGGGCGGTGCGGATCAACTCTAGCTCGTGTCAGGTGTATCTTGGGATTCGCAAGGGAGAGAGCATCCCGCACATCGGCGATCTCGTGTTTACGTCGGCGAATCCGAAATTCAGCAGCGAGGAGCTGACGGATTTTCGGACGACGAGCCGGACGTTCTCGGTTTACTATCCGGATACGCGGCCGGGATCGGATCGCTACACGGTGGTGGTGTCGTTGAACGGCCGATACGGCGACTGGGACCGGCTCTCGCTGGAGGAGTATGAGCGGGAGAAGGAGCGATTGATCGAGGAGTCGATCGTGGCGCTGGAGAAATTCATTCCGGAGGTGCGGGGGAAGATCGATTGGAAGGAGGCGGCGACGCCGCGGACGATCGAGCGCTACACGACCCACATGGGCGGGACGTCGTTCGGGACGAAGTTCGAAGGGCTGAAGGTCTCGATGGACTTGCCGGAAAAACTGCCCGGCCTCTATCACGCGGGGTCGGTCGGCATCATAATGTCGGGCTGGCTGGGCACGATCAATTATGGCGTGATCGTCGCGAACAAGATCGACAAGGCGTTGTTTGACGCGAAGCGGGTCGCGGTGGCGCGGACCAGTCCAATGGCGGTCGGAACGACGCCCACGAACTCATGAGCAACGTAACCGATCTGATCCCGCATCGCCCGCCGTTCTTGTTTGTCGATGAGATCGTCGCGGAGACGCCGGAGAGCCTGACGGCGAAGCGGACGTTTCGTGCGGAGGAGGATTTCTACAAGGGGCATTATCCGGGCGCGCCGATCACGCCGGGCGTGATTTTGTGCGAGGCGGTTTTTCAGACGGGGGCGCTTTACATGGCGCGGCAGGCGCAGGCTGCGGGATTGAAGCCGGGCGAGGGCGTGCCGTTGCTGGCGAAGATCAGCGACGTGCGTTTTCGCAGTCCGGTGTATCCGGGCGACACCGTGACGATCGAAGTGAAGAAAAAGGATGCGCTGGGTGGGTTCACGATGATGAGCGGAAGCGTGAAAAATGGGGACAAGCGAGTGTTGAGCGTGGAGTTTTCGGTGGCGTGGAAGGCGCCGGAGGGGAACGGGTAGGAGCGCGCTTGCGCGCGAGCGAGATCGCCTGCAAGCAGGCTCCCCCAGAAATCCATGGCTGATTTTCTCCAGTTGAGCGGAAAGACGTTTGTCGTTTTCGGCGTCGCGAACCGGAAGAGCGTGGCGTGGTTCATCGCGAAGACGCTCGAGGAGCAAGGCGCACGCGTGGTTTACAGTGTGCGGTCGGAAACACGGAAAAAATCGCTCGAAACGCTGCTGGCGGGGAAACCGGTTTTTATCTGCGACGTGGAGCACGAGGGCGCGGCGGCGAAGCTGGCGGCGGAGGTGGCTGCGGCGGGCTTCGCGCCGGTGCACGGGATCGTGCACTCGATCGCGTTCGCGAACTACAGTGAGGGGTTCAAGGCGTTTCACGAAACGAAGCGCGCGGATTTTTTGCAGGCGACGGCGATCTCGGCGTTTTCGCTGGTGGAGGTGGCGAATGCGTTCAAGCCGCACCTCGCGAAGAACGCGTCGGTCGTGACGATCGGGATTTCGTCGCTGCAGGTGACGCCGGACAATTACGGCTACATGGGGCCAATCAAAGCCGCGTTGGAGTCGGCGGTGCGGTTTCTGGCGAAGTCGTTCAGCGCGGACTCGGAGGTGCGGTTTAATGTGGTCGGCTCGGGGCCGTTGAAAACGAGCGCGTCGGCGGGAATTCCCGGATATCTCGAGAGCTATTTGTATTCGGAAAAAATGACGTTCCGGAAGCGCAGCCTCGGCACCCAGGAGGTCGCGGACGTGGCGGTGTTTTTGTTGAGCGAGCGCAGCAGCGGGATGAACGGTGCGACCTTGGTGGTCGATGCGGGGCTCGGATCGAACTATTTCGACAAGGAAATCATTCGGCTGGCGATGCGGCCGGAGAAATAGCGCGTATGCGATTTGAAAACACGTGCATTGAGTCGCTGGCGGTGGCGTTGCCGGACGAGGTCTGGACCTCGGCGATGATCGAGGAGCGGCTGCGGCCGTTGTATGAGCGGTTGAAGCTGCCGGAGGGGCGGCTGGAGTTGATGACGGGAATTCGCGAGCGGCGGATGTGGCCGGCGGGGACGCGGCCGTCGGATGCGAGCGCGGCGGCGGGGCGCGCGGTGCTGGCGAAGTCGGGACTACGAGCGGAGCAGGTGGAGCTGTTGGTGCATGCGGCGGTGAGCCGCGACATGCTGGAGCCGGCGACGGCGGCGTTTGCGCATCGGAAGATCGGGCTGCCGGCGACGGCGCAGATTCTGGACGTTTCGAATGCGTGTCTCGGGTTTTTGAATGCACTGACGCTGGCGGCGGGCATGATCGAGAGCGGGCAGATTCAGTGCGCGATGATTGTATCGGGCGAAAATGGGCGGCCGCTCGTCGAGCAGACATTGCGGACCCTGGTGGAGCGGCCGCTGACGCGAAACGAGATCAAACCGTATTTCGCGAATCTGACGATTGGCTCGGGGGCGGTGGCGGCGATGGTGTGTCACCGGTCGCTCGTGCGCGGGCGCCCGCACCGGCTGCTCGGGGGTGTGGCGCGGGCGGCGACGCAGCACAGCGAACTTTGCCAGGGCGACACGTATGCGGCGGAGTCGCTCGTGATGCAGACGGATTCGGAGCAGCTGCTGGTCGCGGGCGTGTCGCTGGCGAAGGAGACGTGGGAGGCGTTTACCGCGGAGCAGGGCGGGGCGTTCGACCGGTTCGTATGTCACCAGGTCGGCAGCGTGCACCGGCGGAAGCTTTACGAGACGCTGGGGATCGAACTGGCGAAGGATTTTTCGACATTCGAGACACTGGGCAACACGGGGTCGGTGGCGTTGCCGGCGACGCTGGCGACAGCGGTCGAAGCCGGTGCGGTGAAGGAAGGGGATCGCGTGGGGCTGCTCGGGATTGGCAGCGGTTTGAATTGCCTGATGCTCGCGCTGGAATGGTGAACGCGCGCGATGAACATCCCGGCGCGCACGTGTCGGGCGACCCGATTCCGGAATGGCTGGCGCGGCTCTATCCTTTTCAGCCCCGCTCGTTCACGACACCGGCGGGGGCGCGGATGAGCTATCTCGATGAAGGGCCGAGGTCCGCGCACGCGGTGCTGATGCTGCACGGGAATCCGACGTGGTCGTTTTACTATCGCGAACTGGTAAAGGCGCTGGCGCCAACGATGCGGTGCGTTGTGCCGGACCATGTCGGCATGGGATTTTCGGAGAAGCCGCAGGATTACGATTATACGCTGGCCCGGCGGATTGATGATGTGGAGGCGCTGGTGCGAAGCCTCGGCGTCGAGAGTGTGGACCTGGTGGTGCACGACTGGGGTGGGGCGATCGGTTTCGGATTCGCGGCCCGCCGGCCGGAGAGCGTGAAGCGCATCGTGATTCTGAATACGGGAGCGTTTCCGTCGCGGCACATTCCGGGGCGCATTGCGCTGTGCAAAGCGGCGGGAATCGGGCCCGTGCTGGTGCGCGGGTTCAACGGCTTCGCGTGGCCGGCGACATGGATGGCGATGCACCGGCGGACGCTGAGTGAAGACGAGAAGCGAGCGTATTTGCTGCCGTATGACTCCTGGGCGAACCGCGTGGCGGTGAGCGCGTTTGTGCATGATATTCCGATGACAGAAGGGCATCGGAGCTGGACCACGTTGAAGGAGGTCGAGGCGGGGCTGGCACAATTCCGAGACCGGCCCGTGATCGTCGTGTGGGGCGGGCGGGATTTTTGTTTCAACGACGCCTTTCTCGCGGAGTGGCGAACGCGGCTGCCGCAGGCGGAGGTGCACCGCATTGCGGACGCGGGGCACTACGTGCTCGAGGACGCGCTCGACGAGGTCGTGCCGCGCGTGACGATTTTTTTGCGGCAGGCGAAAAGCGCGGGCTGACGCGGCACGCTACTGGCCGAGGCGGCCGTAAAGGGAGGCGAGCTCGCGCAGGTAGGTGGCGGCGCCTTCGCGGAGCGAGCGGAGCTGTTCCGGGCGATAGCGCCAGGTCCAGTTGCCTTGCGGACTGCCGGGGGTGTTGAAGCGCGCGTCGGAGCCGAGGGTTAACATGTCCTGCAGCGGAATGACGGCGAGGCGCGCGACGGAGGCGTAAGCGGCGCGGATGAAATCCCAGCCGATCTCGCGGCCGCTCACGCGAAAATACCGGCGCACGTGATCGCGCGTGAGTTCGTCCATCGAGGTATACCAGCCGAGCGTGGTATCGTTGTCGTGCGTGCCCGGATAAATGACGCTGTTGGCGTGGTGATTGTGCGGGAGGTAGAGATTCTCGGGGCCGCCGCCGAACGCGAATTGAAGGATCGCCATGCCGGGTAGCCCGGTCGCGTCACGAAGCGTGATGACGGAAGGTGCGAGTTCGCCGAGATCCTCGGCAATGAGCTTCGCGTCCGGGAGGGCGGCGCGGACGGCCTCGAAAAACGCGAGTCCGGGGCCTTGCTCCCAGGTGCCCTTGCGGGCGTTGGGCGCGCCGGCGGGTATCGCCCAATAGGTATCGAAGCCGCGGAAGTGGTCGATGCGGACGATGTCGTAGAGTTCGAAATTGGCGCGGAGTCGATCGAGCCACCATTTGTAGCCGTCGGCGGCGTGAGCCGGCCAGTGGTAGAGGGGATTGCCCCAGAGCTGGCCGTCGGCGGAGAAATAATCGGGCGGGACGCCGGCGACGAACGTCGGCCGGAGCGTCCTGGGATCGAGTTGAAAGAGATGCGGGTGCGCCCAGACGTCGGCGCTATCGATCGCCGCGAAGATCGGAGTGTCGCCGATGATGGCGATGCCCAGTTCGCGCGCACGCGTGCGCAGCCGGGACCATTGTCCGAAGAAAAGATACTGAATGAACGCGTGGGCTTCGGCGCGTTCGGCGAGTTGGGCGGCGAGCGGATTTTTCTGCGCTGTGGGGAACGAGCGAACCTCGGCGGGCCATTCCCACCACGGCTTGCCTTTGAAGTGCTCTTTCAGGGCGGAGAAGAGGCTGTAGCTGTCGAGCCAGGCGGCGTGGCGTTGACGAAAGGCGTCGAAGGCGCCGTAGGGCAGCGGACGTTTCGGATCGCGACGCCATGTGGCGTGAGCGGAAAACAGGATCGGCAACTTGTGCTGGTAGAGCGCACCGAAATCGACGCGCTCGGCCGGCAGGCGGCGCAACGGGGCGATGGCGCCCGATGTGAGGAGGCCGGCCTCGACGAGCGCCGCGGGATCGATCAGGTAGGGGTTGCCGGCGAAAGCGGAGAAGCACTGATACGGCGAGTCACCGTAGCCGGTGGGGCCGAGGGGGCAGAGTTGCCACGACGAGATGCCAGCTTGGGCGAAAAATTCCAGCAGGTTGACCGCCTCCTGGTCGAACGCGCCGATGCCGTAGGGGCTCGGCAATGCGGTGGGATGCAGCAGCACGCCGGCGCCGCGCTGGCCGAGCCAATCGAAAATCGGAGCGCATGGGGCGGCGGATGCAGTGGGAGCAGACGGGGAAGACATGGGAGAACAAAAGTTCGGAGGGTTCGCGCGGATTGTAAAGGAACGCGATGGAGTGCAGCATGAAGCCGGAGATGCGGTGCGGTGGGAACGAGCAGGGAGAATGCCTGACCAAAACGTCAGGCAGCGTGCCTTGAGGATGTGCTTGCTCAGCCCGCACGTTCACCCTCCCAGCACGAGGTCCAGATCGATACGACATCGCAGGCGGCATTGCTGCCATCATGGATTTCTCGGCCTGACGGCATCTGCTGCTACTGCCTATGACTCGACAAGCTCTTCACGCTGACAGTTCGCTTCCACGCATCGCCATGGTTTCCACGCACGGCTATGTCGCCGCCGTGCCGCCGCTCGGCGCGGCCGACACCGGAGGACAGGTGGTGTATGTCCTGGAGTTATCCAAGAAGCTGGCGCTCCTGGGCTACGAGGTGGACATCTGGACACGGCAATTTGAGGACCAGCCGCAGTTCGAGCCGGTCGCGGACCGCGTTCGGGTGATCCGCGTGCCCTGCGGCGGGAAGGAATTCATCCCAAAGGAATATCTCGTCGAGTATCTCGACGAGTGGGGTGAACATGCGCTGCGCCTGATTCAGAAGCACGGGCTGAAATACGAGTTCATCAACAGCCACTATTGGGACGCGGGGGTGGCGGGGCAGCATCTCGCGGAGGTGCTCGATGTGCCTCATGTGCACACGCCCCATTCGCTCGGGTTGTGGAAGCAACGCCAGATGGAGCGCGATTACCCGGGCGATGCGGCGAAGTTCGAGAAGCAATACAATTTTTCCCGCCGCGTGCGCGACGAGCGGAAGCTCTATCGCGACTGCAATCTCGTCGTGGCGACCACGCCGCCCCAGCTCGATTTCATCTTCGAGGATTACGAAGTGTCCGCGGAGCGCGTGCGGATGGTGCCGCCCGGATACGACGACAATCGTTTTTATCCCGTGGGCGATGCGAGCCGGCAGGCGATCCGGCAGCGGCTCGGGTTCGAGGGCAATGTCGTGTTGGCGCTGGGACGGCTCGCGCGCAACAAGGGTTACGACCTGCTGATCGAGGCATTTTCGTTGGTGGCGCAGCGCGAGCCGAAGGCGAGGCTGCACCTCGCGATCGGCGGGACGGATCTGAACGATTTCGAGCAATCGCTCCTGGCCGAGTATCGGGCGCTGGCCGAAAAAACCGCCGTGGCGGACCGGATCACATTCGGGTCGTTCATCAGCGAAGACGAGCTGCCGGACTATTATCGCGCGGCGGACATGTTCGTGCTGTCGAGCCGTTACGAGCCGTTTGGCATGACGGCGATCGAGGCGATGGCGTCGGGCACGCCGACGGTGGTGACGGTGCACGGCGGATTGTTTCGCGCGCTGACTTTCGGCCGCCACGCGCTGTTCGCGGATCCGTTCGACCGCGAAGATCTCGGTATCACGATGGCGAAAATTTTTCGTCATCCGCGGCTGCGTCACCGGCTCTCGCGCATGGGCGCGCACAAGGCCCGCAGTCTGTTCACGTGGACGGGCGTGGCGCAGCAGCTCGTGGCGGCGGTCGAGCATCGTCCCTCGACGTCGCTGACGCTCGATGACACGGAGTGGGACGAACCGTGGAACGACAGCGATTGAGCGCGGAAGCGCGGGGAGTTTTCTCCGACGGGGAAAATTCCGACAAATAGCGTCCAAGAACGAGTTGTGCCACGCCGCCTCTTGGCAATGGTGTCGGCATGATTCCCGATCCCGGCGCTGCGCCGATCCGACTCTTTTCCTCCGATCTCGATGGCACGCTGCTGGGAAATCCCGAATCGGAACAGCGGTTCAAGCAGACGTGGGAGTCGCTGAAGCGGGAAGCGCGGCCCCTGCTCGTTTACAACACGGGCCGCTCGGTGCGCGACGTGCGGTCGCTCGTGGCGGCGCGCAAACTACCGGAGCCCGATGTCATCATCGGCGGCGTCGGGACCGAGCTCTTCGATCCGCACACGCGGCCGCAGCTCGCGGATTTCGGGTCGCAATTTGGCGAAGGCTGGGATCTGGCGAAGGTGGAGGAGATCGTGGGCTCGATGGCGGGAATCGAGCGACAGCCGCCGGAGTTTCTCCATCCCTACAAGTCGAGCTGGTATTGGCACCGCATCGATCGGACGAAACTCGAGGAGCTCCGGCAACGGCTGGACGAGGCCGGGTTGCAGGCGACGATCGTGTATTCGAGCCTGCGCGATCTCGATGTGCTGCCGAAACGAGCGGCGAAGGGAAATGCCCTGATGTGGCTGTGCGAGCGATTGAACATCCCGCTCGAACACGTCCTGGTCGCGGGCGACACCGGGAATGACAGCAGCATGTTTCGCGTGCCGGGCGTGAAAGGCATCGTGGTGGAAAACGCCCAACCGGAGCTGTTCGAAGCGGTGGTGGAGCTGCCGGTGTTCGTGACGCATCAAGTGATGGCGGACGGCGTGCTCGAAGGGTTGAAGCACTATCGCATCATCCCGGAGGTGCCGCGGTCGCGGCCGATGCCGGGACGCGAACGCGGAGGGACGTGGAAAGGGATGCTGTTCGGCCCGGAGACCTTGCGGTCGTTGCGCGACGAGGATCGCGAGTTGATCGCGACGGGTTATGAGAAAGCGCTCGAGGCGCTGCGGAAGAACATCACGCCGCTGGGGTTTTCCGCGTGTTCGCTTTCGGACAACGTGGTGACGGGGACGGACATCAACTATCGCAGCATCTGGGCGCGGGACGGCTGTTTCACGATCGTGCAAACGGTCGAGATGGACGATCCCGACATTCGCGAAGCGCAGTTGAAAACGCTGCGCACGCTGCTCGACGCGGTCAGCCCGGCCGGACAGGTGCCGGCCAACGTGCGCATCGAAACGCTGGAACCGGAGTATTGCGGCGTGGGCGGGATCGCGTCGATCGACAGCGGACTCTGGCTGATCATCGCCGTGTATCACTACGTGACGAACACGGGAGACATGTCATTGCTGAATGAATACGGGATCCGGCTGCAGCGGATCATGGACTGGCTCTCGGCGCACGACAGCAACACGGATGGCTTGATCGAGGTGCCGGAGGCGGGCGACTGGACGGATCTGTTCGGTCGCAGCTATCACGTGCTCTACGACGAGGTGTTGTGGTATCGCACGAACGTCTGCTTCGGGCGGCTGCTCGAATATCAGCAGGACTTCGTGCGCGCGGCGGATTACCTGCGGTGGTCGCAGCATATCGCGGGGAAGATCAAGGTTTCGTTCTGGCCGTCGACGGGCGTGGAGGCGTCGCGGAGCACGTTTGCGGACCGGCAGACATCGCTGGGCGACACGCAATACCTGTTGGCGGAGATCACGCCGTTCAGCTTCAACTGGCGGTGCGACGTGCTGGCGAACATCCTCGCGTTTCTGACCAACGTCATCGACGTGGAGCGCGCGCGGACGGCGTTTCGGTTCATGTGGGGCGTGGGCGTGAACGATCCGTATCCGGTCGCGAACCTGTATCCAGTTGTCCAATCCGGCGATCCCGACTGGCGGCCTTACTACACGGTCAATCTCCTCAACCTGCCGAATCATTACCACAACGGCGGCGTGTGGCCGTTCATCGGCGGCATGTGGGTGCGTTTCATTCACCGCCTCGGCCTGAGCGACATCGCGCGGACGGAGCTGGTGAAGCTCGCGCGCGTGAATCAACTCGGGAAAGCCAGCCCGTGGGAGTTCAACGAATGGGTCCACGGCACGACGGGCCGGCCGATGGGGAAAGCTTTCCAGACGTGGTCGGCGGCCGCGTATTTGCGGGCGTGCCAGGAACTGCATCTCAGCCCGGACGCATTTCACGATGACTAGGCGCAAAACAAAGGGCCGGGCGAGCGCGCGGCCGCGGGTTGCCTGCTTCGGCGAAGTCTTGTGGGACTGCCTGCCGCGCGGGCTGTTTCTCGGCGGTGCGCCGATCAACGGGGCGTATCATCTTTCGCGCCAGGGATTGGATGTCCTGCCTGTGACGGCGGTGGGCGCCGATTTTTTGGGCGACGAAGCCCGGCGCCGGATCGAGTCGTGGGGTGTTGACGCGCGTTTCGTGCAACGACGGTCGGATCGTCCGACGGGCACGGTGCGGGCGGCGATCGATGCGAAAGGAGTCGCCACCTATCGGATCGCGCGCGACGTGGCGTGGGACCGGATCGAAGCGCCGCACACCTTGCGGCGGCTTGCACCCGCGCCGAACGCGATCGTCTTCGGAACGCTGGCGCTGCGTGAGGCGTTCAACCGACGCACCCTGCGCGCGCTGCTCGACGCGTGGCCGCAGGCGCTGCGGGTGGTGGATCTGAATTTTCGGCCGCCATTCGATTCGCCGGCGGTCGTGCAAACGGCTCTCGAGGCCGGCCAGCTGGTGAAGCTCAACGACGAGGAAATTGGCCGCTGGTTGAGCATGCCGGTGCGAGACGAACGCGCGATCGAACGAGCCGCCCGCAAACTGGCGGGAAAACAAAAGCTGGAACGGATTTGCGTGACGGCGGGAGCCCGGGGCGCGGGCTTGCTTTGGGAGGGGCAATGGCACTGGGAACCGGCGCGGCCGGTGGACGTGCGCGACACGGTCGGTGCGGGAGATGCGTTTCTTGCCGGGTTGCTGGGGGCGACTTTGAACGGGGCCAAACCTCCGGAAGCGTTGCGGCAGGCGTGCCGATTGGGCGAGTTCGTGGCGAGGCGGGACGGCGCGACGCCGGAGTATTCGGCGGAAGAGGTTCTCCGAGGATAACTGCGAAGGAAACCGGCCGCGCAAACGGGCTAACGCGGAAGGCGAAGGCGGAAGATGGAGCCGCGCGGTTGCGCGGGCTCCCATTCCAGCGCGCCGCCGAGCACTCGCATGTAGGCGCTGGCGAGCGCGAGGCCGAGGCCGAAACCGCCTTCGCTGCGACTGCGACCGCGATCGATGCGATAGAAACGTTCGGTGATGCGGGCCTGATGTTCGGGGGGAATTCCGGGGCCTTCGTCGATCACGCTGATGGTGCAGTCGTCGGACGAGGCGACGAGTGCGACGTGGATCGGAGAATCGGGCGGGCTGTATTTGACCGCGTTGTCGACGAGGTTTTGAAGCGCCTGACGCAGCAGGATCGGATCGGTGCGTATCTCGCAGCCGCCGGTGCCGACAGTGAGCGACTGGCCCTTGGCTTCGGCGAGCACGGCGAGTTCGCTGACGCAGTTCGCCACGAACTCGTCGAGGGCGACGGGTTGCGCGCTCACCGTGCAGGCGCCCGCGCTCGCGAGCTCGAGCAGCCGCTCGATCAACAACTGCAGCCGCTCTGATTCCTCCAGCATGCTGCCGATGATGTCGCGGTATTCGTCGAGCGTGCGACTGCGGCGGAGGCCGACCTCGCCGACGCTGCGCAGTGTCGTCAATGGCGTGCGCAACTCGTGGGAAGCATCGGCGACGAAACGATCGAGGGCGACGAACGAATTCTGCAGGCGGTCGAGCGTGACATTGAAGACGGTGGCGAGCTGGCCAAGTTCGTCGTTGGGATTGGCGACGGGAAGGCGGCGGCTGAGATCCTCGGCAGTGATGCGGCGCGCTTGCTCGACCATGCGATCGAGAGGTTTCAGCCATCGGCGGGTCATGGTGTAGCCACCGAGCACGAGCAGGGCGATGACGATGGGAAGTGCGACGACGATGATGAGGAGAAGCGCCTGCAGCGCATCGGCGCTGGGCACGTGGTTGCGCATCACCCGGACCATCCAGACGCGGTCATCGCCGAGCTCGAGGGGGAGTGAGAGCGAGCGAAGGCGAAGATTGGGCGCGACGCTGAAGATCGACAGCGTCTCGCGCCCAAACGCGGGGGCCGATGGCACGCGTTCGAGGCGGGCTTCGTCGAACTGCCACCAGCGGGCGATGAGCTGTCCTTCGGTGTCCCAGATTTCGAACCATGGAATCGTCGAAGTTTGGCGATCGAGTGACGCGAGAGGCTCGCCTTCCCAGAGAGCGGTGCCGTCGGCGGCAAACGAGATGCTCGCGCGGACGCGTTCGTAATCGTCCCGCAGCTGCCAGTCGAGTGGCTGTGCGAGCCGCTCGGCCACGTAGAGGTAAAGCGTGGCACTGAAAACCGAGAGGAGAAACGCGCCGCCGAGGGCATACCAGGTGGCGAGCCGAAAGCGCAGGGTGCGCTGCTGCCACCACCGGCGCATCACTCCGCCTCCGGACCGAGCCGATAACCGACGCCGCGCAACGTGTGGATGAGCTTCTCGGCGCCCTCGCGATCGACCTTGCGACGGAGGCGCATGATCTGCACGTCGATCACGTTGTCGAGGGAGGTGAAGCGGTGGCTCTGTTTCCACACATCGCGCTCGAGCATTTCGCGGGTGACGATCTGCCCCTGGTAACGCAGCAGATACTCCAGGATGTCGACTTCGCGCGGCGTGAGCGGAATCTCATGCTCGCCGCGAAGGGCGATCCGGGCGCGGGTGTCGAGCTGCAGGTCGCCGCAACGTAGAAAATGCCCCGTGCTCATCACGGGACGGCGCAGCAAGGCGCGACTGCGGGCGAGGAGTTCGGCGAAGGCGAACGGTTTCGTGAGATAGTCGTCGGCGCCGCTTTCGAGTCCGGTCACGCGATCGGGCACCGTGCTTCGCGCCGTGAGCATGAGCACGGGCGCCTGGTGTCCGCGTTCGCGAAAATGGCGGAGGACATCGAGGCCGTCGCGATCCGGGAGCAACCAATCGAGCACGACGAGATCGAACGCTTCGCGTTCGAGCAGTTCGATGGCCTCGGCGCCGCTGCCGGTTCCGAGAGCGTTCCAGCCTTCGAGTTGAAAACCCTCGGTGATGGAGGCGCGCGTCTTTTTCTCGTCTTCGACGACGAGAATACGCGGCGTGGAGGTGGCGTGAACGGTGGGCAAGGTGGAGCTTGGATCGGCTGCGCGCAGATCTGCGGCGGGACTGTTCACCAAACTCATGGGCGGTCAACTCGGTTGCCGGGGGTGTTTCGACGTGCGCCGATGGCGGCGGTAGAGGAGGAAGGCGAGGGAGGAGGCGGTGAGGAGGGCGCCGTAGGTGGACGGTTCGGGGATGGGGCGGATTTCCCAGTTGGTGAAGTTGCCGTAGTCGTAGTTGATCCAGGTGGTGTGG
>JAEZAD010000272.1 GCA_023430565.1 Verrucomicrobiota bacterium | reverse complement strand
GGGGCGCGGCTCCGCGGTGAGTTTACGCGTGAAGCGGCTCACCCGGAGGGTTCGCCCTACCAGCTAGGAGGCGGTATCCGCCCGATGCGAATCGAGCGCTATGCTATGCGATGCGGCGGGCGGCGGCTTGGGCGCGGAGGCAGAGCTCGGCGGCTTTGAAGGCGTGGGCCTGGGTCATCGCTTTTTCGGTGCGATTGAGGATGTCGAGGACGAGTTCGCCGAAGAAGCGGAAGCCGACCTGGCCTTCGACGGGGATGTGGCGTTCGCCCTGGTCGTCGGCGATGTAGACGTGGTTGCCGGACTTTTCGCGGCCGAGGTCGACGTATTTGCGCAGCTCGATGAAGCCTTTGGTGCCGAGAATCACAGTGCGGCCGTCGCCCCAGGTGCTGAGGCCGCTGGGCGTGAACCAATCGACGCGGACGTAGTTGGAGGTGCCGTTGTTGCCGAGGAGGGAGGCTTCGCCGAAGTCCTCGAAACCTGGATACTGCGGGTTGGCGAAGTTCGCGATGGCCGAGTGCATGATCGTGGCGTCGGTGGCGCCGGAGAAAGTGAGGAATTGCTCGAACTGGTGGCTGCCGATGTCGCAGAGGATGCCGCCGAATTTTTCGCGTTCGAAGAACCAGGCAGGGCGGGCGGGGGCGTTGAGGCGGTGGGGGCCGAGGCCGATGACCTGGAGCACGCGGCCGATGGCGCCCTGCTGGACGAGGTCGGTGGCGAACATGGCCGATTCGTTGTGAATGCGCTCGCTGTAGTAGACCATGTATTTGCGGCCCGTGCGGGCGACGATCTGCTTGGCCTGTTCGAGCTGTTCGAGGGTGGTGAACGGGGCTTTGTCGGTGAAGTAATCCTTGCCGCCTTCCATGACGCGGCAGCCGATGGGGCCGCGTTCGGAGGTGACGGCGGCGGCGGCGACGAGTTTTACCTCGGGGTCGGCGAGAATTTCGTCGAGGGAGCGGGCGACCTTGGTGCCGGGGAAACGCTGGAGGAAGTCGTCGACTTTTTTCTGATCGGGTTCGAAGACCCATTTGAGCGTGCCGCCGGCTTCGGTGAGGCCGTTGCACTGACCGTAGATGTGGCCGTGGTCGAGGTGGGCGGCGGCGAAGACGAATTCGCCGGCTTTGACGACGGGCTGGGGTTTGCCTTTGGGGGCGTAATTCATGCCGTCGGCGCGGTTCACGCCGGAGGAATCGGCGGCGGTGGCGGAGCGCGGGAGAAGGGACGAGGCCGCGAGGGCGGCGGCGGACGAGGCGATGAAGGAGCGACGGTTCATGATAAAAAGCTTTTGGGGTAAACGCGGGTGCGCGCTCTGACGCGCGAGGTGGCGTGATGTTGCAGCGAAGCACGGGCCGCGAACGAGGCAAATGTCGCGTGAAACGTCCTCGCCGGCGGCGGGGGCGAGCGGGAGAAAGGCGGTCGTGGTCGACCGCGGTTACGGGGCGCTATCGGGTGGAGTCGTGGCGACGAACGAAGACGAGGAGGAGCCGGCGATTGTAGAGGGGGACGACGGCGGAGCGAACGCTGACGGGGACGGCGCCGTCGAGGGGGCGGTTGACGGCGGTTTCGATTTCGGAGGGCGGCTGGTCGTCGCGGGCGGCGGAGAGGAGCGTGCGCGCGACGTTCTCGGGCATGAACTGACCGATTTTCGTGCCGAGCACGCCGGCGCGGTCGAGGCCGAGGAGGGTTTCGCCGTGGTGGTTGACGTCGATGATGCGGCCGGAGGCGGAGTCGCAGAGGTAGGCGGCGTCGGGCAGGTGTTCGAAGAGGCAGCGGTATTTGTATTCGGACTGGCGAAGGTCTTCCTCGGCGCGGGTGGCGGCGGCGCGGAGTTTTTTTTCCTCGATGGCTTGGGAGACGGCGGGGCCGAGCCGGCCGAGGCGGTCCTTGAGAAGATAGTCGTCGGCGCCGTGTTTGATGGCGTCGACGGCGACCTCTTCGCCGATCGAGCCGGAGACGATGATGAACGGGATGTCGAGGCCGCGCTGTTTGACGAGCCGAAGGGCGTCGGGGGCGCTGAAGGATGGCAGGGCGTAGTCGCAGAGGATGACATCGGGCGGCGGCGACAGGTGGCGCAGGAAAGCGTCGGGGGTTTCGACGCATTCGAGCGAGGTGAGCGCGTAGCCGGCGCGTTGGAGCTCGGCGACGATGAGTTCGGCGTCGAGGGCGCGGTCTTCGACAATGAGGACGCGAAGCGGGCCGGCCGGGGTGGTAACGGGCATGAGGAAGCGGTGACGGGTGTCCTCTGACCCAAGGGCGCGCACGGAGAGCCCGGCGAGGGCGGCGGGATTCTCCCGATATTTCATCGGGAGGTTATTTCAGGCCGAACGTGTCGTCGGTGATGAAGAAGATGTCGGCGGGGCTGACGCTGTATTTGCGGCCGCCGTTGACGGTGATTTCGGCGGCGCTGCCGACGGCGCGGACCTTGATGACGCCGGAGATGACGAACTGTTTGTCGCCGCGCTGGAGGACGGCAGAGACGGGGGCGTCGCCGGTGATGGTTTGGAAAACCTGTTCGTGACTGCGGGCGAGCGCGGCGAGGGACTGCTCGGAGAGGACGGCGGAGGAGCCGGCCTGGGCTTGGGCCAGGGGTGCGGAAACGAGCAGCAGGGTGGCGAGCAGGAGGTTGCGGGGTGTTTTCATGGGGCGGTGAGGGTGAGCGAGGAGAGGAGGAGGGCGCGTCGCCGAGCGAGGGTGGACGCGGTCGTTGGACCGCAGGGATGGGCGTGGGATCGTTTCGAGTTGTCGCGAGCGTGGACTCCGGGATTTGCCGATGGAGCGGGGGTGTGAGAAAGGACGGTGGGGAAATTTGCCCGGGTTACCTAGGAACCCGCACCAACGGGAGTTGACGAAGCGGAGCTGGGTTCCGCGGCGCGGTTTGCGATGGCGCGGAAGACACGGCCGCCAGCCCCCACCCGATGCATTTTAATTCTCTGAGGTTCAGCCGATTAACGGTCATGAAGGGCGGTGCCCGATCCTCCTCCATGCGTGCGGCGGCGGAGGTCGTGCAACGGAGATGCAGCAGCGATGGACGCTGACGAGGAAAAGCGGCGGGGAGCCGCTCCGGCGATGCCGGATGGGGAAGGGCGGGCGTCGGCGGAACAGACGTGGCGGTCGCGCGAGGTGAAGGACCTCGCGGCGGAGCGGAAGCTGCGTGAGCAGCGGGAATGGTTCGAGGTGACGCTGTCGAGCATCGGCGACGCGGTGATCACCTCCGATATGACGGGTGCGGTGACGTTCATGAATCCGGTGGCGGAGCGGATGACTGGCTGGGCGATGGCGGAGGCGGTGGGGCGGCCGTTGACGGACGTTTTCAAGATCGTCAGCGAGGAAACCGGGGAGCCGGCGGCGGATCCGGTGTCACGGGTGTTGGAAACGGGCGGGGTGGTCGGGCTGGCGAATCACACGGCGTTGGTGGGGCGGAATGGCGAGGTGAAGGCGATCGAGGACAGCGCGGCGCCGATTCGAGATGCGGAAGGGGAGATCGCGGGCGTGGTGATCGTGTTTCACGATGTGACGGAGCGGCGGCGGGCGGAGGAGGCGCGGCTGCGGCTGGCGGCGGTGGTGGAATCGTCGGACGACGCGGTTTTGACGAAGACGCTCGAGGGCATCATCAGCAGCTGGAATCAAGGAGCGGCGCGGATGTTTGGTTATACGGCGGAGGAGACCATCGGGAATCCGGTGACGATGCTGATGCCGCCGGATTACGTGAATGAGGAGCCGGGGATTTTGGAGCGGTTGCGGCGGGGCGAACGGATCGAGCACTACGAGACGGTGCGGCGGCGGAAGGACGGGACGCTGCTGGATATTTCGCTGACGGTGTCGCCGATTCGCGACGCGCAGGGCCGCGTCATCGGGGCGTCGAAGATTGCGCGCGACATCACGGAGCGAAAGCGGACGGAGGCGGCGTTGCGGAAGAGTGCGGAGGAGTTTCGGCAGCTGGCCGATTCGATGCCGCAGATCGTGTGGACAGCGACGGGGGATGGCCGGATCGATTATTACAATCGGAGGTGGCGGGAGTTTACGGGACTGGCGGAAGGCGCGCTGGGCGACGACAGCTGGATTCCGGTCGTGCATCCGGACGACGCGGAGCGCTCGGTCGAATTGTGGAAGGAGGCGGTGCGCACGGGGAAACCGTATCAGAACGAATACCGGCTGCGCAGCCGGTCGGGCGAGTATCGCTGGCACCTGGGGCGGGCGTTGCCGGCGCGGAACGAGTCCGGTGAGATCGTGCGGTGGTATGGGTCGAGCACGGAGATCCACGAGCAGAAGCTGACGACGGAGGCGCTGCGCGAGGAGTATACGATCGTGGAGCAGCTCAACGCGCTGTCGCGGGCGCTGGCGGCGGAGCTGGACGTGAACAAGATCGTGCAGGTCGTCGCCGAGGCCGGAACGCGGATCGCGCGGGCGCAGTTTGGCGCATTTCTTTACGCGCGGACTCAGGCGGAAGGGGAAGGTTATGCGATCTACAGTGCGCCGAGTGGACGGCGGACGAGATTGGAAGACGATCCCGGTTCGGAGGCGGCGGAGTTGTTTGGGCCGACGCTGCGGGACGAAGGCGTGGTGCGGATGGCGGATGCGCGGCTGGATGAGCGGCTGGGTGCGCTGCGGTCGTGGCAGGGAATGACGGTGGCGAGTTATGTGGCGGTGCCGGTGAAGTCGCGGGTGGGCGAGGTGTTGGGCGGGATGGTGTTCGGACACGGCAGCGCGGGGGTTTTCACCGAGCGCGACGAGAGAATGCTGGTGGCGATCGCGGCGCAGGCGGCGGCGGCGATGGAAACGGCACGGCTTTATGAGGCCGAGCAGCATGCGCGCAGCGTGGCGGAGCAGGCGAATCAGGCGAAGGATCACTTTCTGGCGGCGCTCAGCCACGAGCTGCGCACGCCGCTGACGCCGGTGCTGGCGATTTTGTCGAGTTTGACGGAGGACGCGACGGTCCCCGCGGCGCTGGCGAAGGACCTCAAGACGATGCGGCGCAATGTGGAGCTCGAGGCGCGGTTGATTGACGACCTGCTGGATTTGACGCGGATCACGCGCGGGAAACTCGAGCTGCACTGCGAACGCGTGGAGCTTGGGCAGCTGATCGAGAACGCGCTGAACACCTGCCGGCCCGAGATCGAGGCCAAGCGGCTGCGGCTCGTGCGCGATGTGGCGAATCCCCGCGAGGTGTTGCTCGTCGACGAGGCGCGGATCACGCAGGTTTTGTGGAATCTGTTGAAGAACGCGGTGAAATTTACGCCGGAGGACGGCCTGATCGCGGTGCGTTCGCGGGTGACGAACACGGAGGAGGGATGCGTGGCGTGCTTCGAGGTTCAGGACACCGGCATCGGGATTGCGGCGGATCGCATCGATCGGATTTTCGATGCGTTCGAGCAGGGCGATCGCTCGGTGACGCAGCAGTTTGGCGGGCTTGGGCTGGGCCTGGCGATCAGCAAGGCGATCGCGGAGCTGCATCACGGCAGCGTGACGGCGACGAGCAAAGGGCCCGGGCAGGGGAGCACATTCGTGCTGCGGCTGCCGTGCGAGGCGTGCGCGGAGGGAGACGTGAATCCGGTGGCAGGGCGAAGCGAAACGACGCCGCAGAAGGCGCCGAAAGTGGAAACCGCGGCGACCTCAAAGCGCCGCGTGCGGCTGCTGCTGGTCGAGGACCATGTGGACACGGCGACGGTGCTGGCGCGGATGTTGGGCCGGTCCGGTTACGAAGTGATGCACGCGGGATCGGTGAGCGATGCGCTGGCGACGGCGGAGCGCGAAATGTCGGGCGCGGGTGTGCAACTGGTGATCAGCGATCTCGGTCTCCCGGACGGCACCGGGCTGGATATGATGCGAGTGCTGTCGGCGCGGCACGGGCTGCGCGGAATCGCGTTGAGCGGCTATGGGATGGAAGGGGATCGGGAGCAGAGCACGGCGGCGGGATTTGCGCGGCATTTGACGAAGCCGGTGAACGTGGCCGTGCTGCGGGCGACGATTGCGGAGCTGGTGGCGGAGATGGGGCTGTAGCAAGAAGGCGCGGCAGGAGCACGAGCACGAGCACGGTTACGAGCACGAGCACGAACCGGAGCCGGTTGGGGAAGCGGGCGGTTGTTCAGCAGAGCCAGAGGGTGGCGAGGCCGAGGAAGAAGCCCATGCTGGCGATGTCGGTGGCGGTGGTGAGGAAGATGCTCGAAGCGGTGGCGGGATCGGCGCCGAATTTTTTCAACGTGAGCGGGATCATGACGCCGGAGACGCCGCTGAGGAAGCAGGCGGCGACCATGGCGAGGAAGACGATCGAGGCGAGTTGGAGCGGGGGCTCGGGCGTCTGGTTGAGCACGGCGTAGAGATACATGCCGGCGCCGGCGGTGAGGCCGACGAGGGCGCCGTTGAGGAGGCCGAGCGCGGCTTCCTTGGTGACGAAGCGCTGTTCGCCGCCGGGTTTGAGTTCGCCGAGGGTCATGCCGCGCAGGGCGACGGCGAGGGCCTGGCAGCCGGTGTTGCCGGACTGGCCGGCGAGAACGGGCAGGAAGACGGCGAGGACGACGATCTGCTCGATGGTGGATTCGAAGATGCTGACGACGCCGGCGGCGACGAAGGCGGTGAGGAGGTTGAACTGCAGCCACGGGTGGCGGAACTTGAGGCTGCGCCAGAGCGAGGTGCCGACGCGTTCCTCCTTTTCAACACCGACCATGCGGCCGGCCTGCGCGCTGATCTCGATCGTCTCCTGCTCGAACATTTTCGCGCCGCGCACGACGCCGACGAAGCGGCCGTCGGATTCACAAACTGGATACGACGGGAAATGTTTGTTCACCGTGAGCTTCATCGCATCGGGCAGCGGCATTTCGGGCCGGAGGAAGAACGGCTGACGCAGCATGAAGTCCTCGATGCGGTCGGTCTGCGCGTGGAGGAGCAGGTCGCGCATCGTGACGATGCCGACGAGGAGGCCGGTGGCGTCGACGACGTGGCCGTAGGTGAAGAGGCGGGTGCTGGCCGCGAGTTCGCGGACGATTTCGGTGGCTTCGCCGACGGTGAGGGTCGGCAGGAAGACGGCGATCGGCGGCTCCATCAAACGGCCGACGCTTTGTTCGGGGTATGCCGACGCGGGGAGCTCCGCGAGTGGCATCTCGGTGGTGGTGCTCATGTGAAGCAGGGAGGTGTGGCGGGGGAAGCTGCCCGAAGGTCGCGGGCGAGGCGAGCTTGGGAATCCCTGATGTGGGGTAAATGGGGAAGCTGAGGGAATGCGGGCGGAGGTCGGGGCGCGCCGGAGTGGGAAAAATCTCGCAACGGCGGGACAAAGGATCGCCGGTGAGGCGGCTTGCCATGGGGGCGGCGCAGCGCAAGCAAGGTTGGTTTACTCCGCCGACGTTGCGCGATGAGGCGAAGCGTGGCGGGGATTTACCCATGAAAAACGACGTTGGCGGCTGGTTGGTTCGCGGAGGGTGGATGGGCGTGCTGTGGTCTTCGCTGGCCTTGCTGGGCGCGGCGCCGATCCCGCGGCTGTTGTCGCCCAACGAGCAGAACGCGGTCGACGTGCGGGTGGGCGAGCGCATCGCGTGGGACCTGACGGTCGGCGAGCGTGCGGTGATGAAGGACTCGACGCTGGCGTTGAAAATCGAGGGCGCGACGCTTGGCGTGGCGCCGAGACTGGCGAAGGCGACGACGCGGTCGCACGAGGCGAGGATCACGCCGCCGGTGCGGCAAAAGGCGGCGGAGCTGCGCGAGCGTTACAACGAGCTGCGGCTGGAATTCGAAGGCGGGTATGCGGTGGTGTTTCGAGCGTATGACGAAGGCGTGGCGTATCGGTGGGAGACGGCGCTGCCCCAGGCGGAAGTGAAGGTGCTGGCGGAAGAGGTGGGGCTGAGGTTCGTGGAGAATTATTTCGTGTGGTATCCGGAGGAGCAGAGTTTCTATTCGCACAACGAGAGGATTTTCTCGCCGCGCGCGCTGGGCGACCTGGCGCTGCACAATCTCGCGAGCGTGCCGGCGGTGGTGGACGCGGGCGGCGTGAAGCTCGCGATCGCGGATTCGGACATCGAGGACTATCCGGGCTTGTGGCTGCGCGGGACGAACGGGAGCGGGCTGGACGGGGCGTTTCCGCCGGCGCCGCTGGAGGAGCAGCAGGAGGGCGATCGGGATGTGCGGGTGACGAAAGCGGCGGACTACATCGCGGCGACGAAGGGCGAGCGGGCGTATCCGTGGCGGTTGGTCGGCGTGGCGGCGAAGGATGGGGATTTGATCACGAATCCGCTGGTGTATCTGCTGGCCGCGCCGTCACGCGTGGAGGACACGTCGTGGATCAAGCCGGGGAAAGTGGCGTGGGACTGGTGGAACGCGAACAACCTGCACGGCGTGGATTTTCGCGCGGGCGTGAACACGGCGACGTATAAGTATTTCATCGATTTCGCGGCGGCGCACGGGATCGGCTACATCGTGCTCGACGAAGGCTGGTATGAGCTGGGCAACCTGCTGCAGCCGACGCCGGAGATGGATATCGACGAGATCGTGGCGCACGGGAAACGGAAGGGCGTAGGCATCGTGTTCTGGGTGGTGTGGAAAACGCTCGAAGACCAGTTCGAGCCGGCGATGGCGCAGCTGGAGAAGTGGGGGGCGGCGGGGATCAAGGTCGATTTCATGCAGCGGGACGACCAGAAGATGATGGAGTATTATCACCGGATCAGCCGGGAGACGGCGAAGCGGAGGATGCTGGTGGACTTTCACGGGGCGATCCGGCCGGCGGCGTTGACGCGGACGTGGCCGAACCTGATTTCGGCGGAAGGCGTGCGCGGGCTGGAGTGGAACAAGTGGAGCGCGCACGTCACGCCCGAGCACGACGCGACGCTGCCGTTCACGCGGATGTTCATCGGGCCGATGGACTACACGCCGGGGGCGACGCGGAACGCGAATCTGGGCGGGTTTGCGTTCAATCACTTTCGACCGACGAGCCAGGGGACGCGGTGCCACCAGCTCGGGCTGTATGTCGTATTCGAGAGTCCGTTACAGATGCTGGCGGACACGCCGACGAACTACGAGCGGCAGCCGGAGATGATGGAGTTTCTGAGTGCGGTGCCGACGGTGTGGGACGAGACGAAGGTGCTCGCGGGGCGGATGGGCGACTATGTGGCGGTCGCGCGGCGGAGCGGGCGGGAGTGGTTTGTTGGCGCGATCACGGATTGGGAGGGGCGCGAGCTGGACGTGGAGCTGGGTTTTCTCGGCGAGGGTAGGTTCGCGATGAAGGAGTGGAAGGATGGGGTGAACGCGGATCGTCACGCGGAGGACTTCGCGGTGGAGGAGCGGACGGTGACGAAAAGGTCGACGGTGAAGGTGACGTTGGCGCCCGGGGGCGGCTGGGCGGCGCGGATCCGCCCCGAGTAGCGAGGGGCGTCCAGAGGAGTTTCTCCGGTGGCAGGGTAGGAGGTTTTCCGACCGATTCGGATCGCGGCGGAGGGAAGGGAAGGCGGAGGCTGCCGCGGTGAGCTTCGCTCCTGTGCCCTCGAGGTGTCCGGTTGTCGCGCGGATTTTCGCATGAGCACGGACTCGCGCGAGGTGTGTCGGATCCTGCTGGTGGAGGACGATGACCTGGTGCGGGATTTCCTCGTGGCAAAGCTTCGCCGGGCGTTGCCGGGGGCGCGGGTGGTGGCGGCGAATGAAGGACGGGCGGCACTTCTGGCCTATGGGCGGGAGCGGCCGGACCTGATCATCACGGATTTGAACCTGGGCGAGATTTCGGGTGCGCAGGTGATCGCGGAGATTCGGAGAACGGATCAGGAGACGCCGATTCTGGTGATCACGGGGGCGCCGGACGTGGCGAGGGTGCCCGGCGCGAACGAGGTCGTGCCCAAGATTCGATTCGCGTATCTGATCGATCGGGTCGTCGAGGTGCTCGCGGCCCGCGCGGGAGTCGCGGTGGGGACGTCGCTTCGCGCGGACGACCGGGCGTGCGGTTTGTTCTAGGAACGGGTTGGCTAACGGCCGGGCGATTTGGCGGAGACGGCGTCGGCGAGGGCGGCTTCGAGCGCCTGGATCGTGATGGGCTTGACGATGTGGGCGACGAAGCCCGAGGCGCGCGCGCGGGCGATGTCCTCGTCGGTGCCGTGCCCCGTGAGCGCGATGCCTTCCAGCTCATAATCGGAGCGAAGGCCGGCCATGAGTTCGTAGCCGCTCGAGTCCGGCAGACCGATGTCGGAGATCACGAGATCGAACTGTTTTTTCAGAGCGATGTAGCGGGCTTCGCTCACGCTGCCGGCGCCGATGACCTCGTGGTCGCGCTGGACCAAAAGCTGGAGCAGCGCCTCGCGGGTGGCGCGGTGGTCCTCGACGAGCAGGATGCGGAGGCCGGTGCGCGCGGGGGAGGCCGGCTCCGGCGGGGGAGGCTCGGCCGGGACCGGGCGGTCGGACTCGGGCGGCGGGGCGTGAGCGATGACGGGGAGTTCGACGACGAAGCAGGCGCCGCGATCGCGGCCCTCGCTGCTCGCGTGGATGCGGCCGGAATGGAGGGCGACGATTTTCTGGGCGATGGAAAGACCGAGCCCGAGTCCGCCGAAGGGCGAGGAGCCGTTGCGACCGTGTTCCCCCTGGGCGAAGGAGTCGAAGGCGCGGCCGATTTCGTCGGCGGTGAGACCGACGCCGGTATCCATGATTTCGATGCGCACGTGGCCGGCGGGCGCCAGGCGCGTGCGCACGGAGAGCACGCCGCCGGTGGCGGTGAACTTCACGGCGTTTTTCAGCAGATTCCAGAACACCTGCTGCAGGCGAAGCGGGTCGGCGTGGACGGTGGGCGAACTGGGGAGGAGCTCGAGACTGAGCTCGAGGCGCTTCTGCTCGACCTCGGCGTGGATGGTCGTGAGCGCATCCATGAGCACGGTGTGCAACTGGACCGGTTTCGATTCGAGGGAGAGTTTTCCGTGCGTGTAGCGAGTGAGGTCCAGCAGGTCGTCGACGAGCCGCGCCCCCGTGCGGAGGCTGCTGGCGATGGCTTCGAAGTCTCCGCGCACGGCCTGGGTCAGCTCGGGATTGGCGGCGGCGTGGCTGGCGAGGAGCAGGGCCGGGTTCAACGGCGTGCGCAGCTCGTGTGAGACCGCGGCGATGAATTCGTCCTTGGTGCGCAAGGCGGCTGCGGCGGCGGACTGGGCGCGCTCGGCGTGGTCGAGGGTGCGGCGGATCTCGAGGGCGCCGGCGAGGAGGTTGGCGGCGTCGCGGATGAAGGCCAGTTCGCCGCGGGTGAAGCGATCGCGCGACGTGGTGGCGAGCGTGAGCGTGCCGAGGAGTTGGCCACCGCTGCGGAGCGGATGGCACACCGCGGCGCGAGCGCCCCACCGGCGGGGTTCGGCGGCGGCGGGGTGCGGGTTGTTTTCGACGTCGTCGAGGACGACGGGCCAGTCTTCGTCGGCCGTGATGCCGGCGAGGCCTTCGCCAAAGGCCGGGCTGGCGGCGCTCACGAGTTGTTCGGCGTCCAGTCCGCCGCTCGCTTCGAAGCTGAGACGCCGCAGATCCGGCGCGACCGTGTGCAGCACGTGAATTTCCGCGCCGGCGGCGTCGGCCATGCGCCGCAGCAGTTTTGGCAGGGGCGAGCGGCGGGTGCTTTCGCGAAGAAACGAGGTGGCCAGTTCGGTAAGCGCGTGGTGACGCAACGCCTCCGCTTCCGGCGTGTCGGCCGCCGCGGGGGCGGGCGCCAGGATGGGTTGGGCCGTTGCGAGCACGCGCAGCACGGTGCGGTCGGCGTGGTGCAGCGGAACGAAGCGATGCTCGTAGCGGACGAGGGTTTCGTCCGGCTGGGGATGGTGAACGGACACGCCGTCGGGCTCGCCGGTGACGAGCACACGCTGCAGGGCGTGGTGGAGTGTCGTGGCGATCGGAGCGGGCAGGGCCAGGTCGAGAAACGTGCGACCAATCAGGTCGGCGGGCGACCAGCCGAGGAAGCGAGCGGCGGGCTCGTTCGCGAGGAGGAAGCGCCCCAGCGCGGAAAAGACATACGCGGGAAACGGATTGAACGAGAGCGCGGGCGCGAGCGCGGTTTCGGGCGGAGGGACGGCGGCGGGGGCGGGCGGCGGTGTCCGAGGGAGGGCGCGGAGAGTGTCCGGTTTGATTTCGCGGATTTCGAGCTGCCAAAACCTCGAGACGGGCCGACCGCTGATTTCGAGCGTCCGCCGGCCGTTGCCACTCCATTCCACGGTGACCGGGCGGCGCGCGTGCATGGCCTCTCGGAGCTTGGCCTCGGCGGGGGTGCCGACGAGGCGGGGTGTGAGTTCCCACAGGCGGCGTCCCTCGAAATCGGAGAGGGGTTGGTCGGGCCAGTGCATCGTTTTTGCGGCACGGGGCCCGACGGCTTCGACGCGCCAGTCGTTGTTTACCCGCAACTCGTCGTCAGCGACGCGAGCGGGGCAAAGTGCGTCCGGGAGATTCTCCGACGGCTCGGGGGTCGGTGGCTCGCAAAGCCGCACAATGACTGTTTGGGCGGACAGTTGCGTTTTTGAGAGCACGGGTGCGAGAGGGCGGAATGAGGGAGGAGCAAATTACTGGCCGCTGGAAGGGAGAAAGCGGCCGAAAATTCCCGATTGCGGTCACGGGAAATGTTCCGAGACCCCGGGCGTCGTTAATGACGAGCGGTGCGCACCCAGTTTTCGGATACTCCGGGGCGTGCCCTGCCGGTGTCTGTTCAGGCGCCCGCGAGCAACTGCCAGAGCTCGCGGAGCAGCCACACGCAGACGAACACGGCGCCGACGAGGAGGGCGAGCAGAGCGATGCAGATGGCCACGAAGATGAACCCGATCGCGCCGAGCGAACGCGGGCGCTGGCGAAAGCGGTAATGCCGATCGACGAGCTGGAGGTTGCGGGTGTTGGCCTGCCAGACGAAGTCGAAGAGATCGCCGGCGATGGGGACGGCGCCGACGACGGCTTCGATCGCGATGTTGCCGAGCATGCGACCGATGACGGGCCAAGGGAGGCCGAGGCGCATCGCTTCGTAGACGACGTAAAGCGAGAGCGCGGCCCCGGCCCAGTCGCCGAGGCCGGGGATCAGGCCGAGGATCGGATCGAGGCCGAAACGTTTACCGCCGACGCTGAACGATTGATCGAGCAGCCAGGCGAGGCGGCGGAGGCGGCGAAGCCGAGGATCGGCGTCGAGGGGCGCCGAGCGGGGAATGCGGGTGACGTCGGGCATGGGCGGAACCCGCTCGCTGGCGCTCGCAGCGACGGCCAGGTCAGGGGCGGACGATGGGGCGATCGACTTTGACGTGCTCGCCGGTGTTCTTGGGCGCTTTGCCGGTGAGGGCGAGTTTCGCGAGGCCGAAGAGTTCGACCATCATGCCGGAAGGAGAATCCCAGTATTCGGCGGCCTCGACTTCGACGCAGAGGAGGGCGAGACGGGGATCGTCGAGGCCCTGCGGAAACCAGAGTTTGGCCATGGGCGTCCAGAGTTCGGCCATTTTGGCTTTGTCGCGGACGACGCGGGCGCGGCCGGAAATGGAAACGTAGTCCTGTTTGCCGGGAGAGGCGTAGGACAGGCCGACGTTTTGATCGTGGGCGATTTCGTCGGTTTTGGCCGAGTGTTCGGCGGTGAAGAACCAAAGTTCGCCGGCCTGCGTGTCGAACTGAAGCGTGGCCATGGGGCGGCTGCGGAGGCGGCCGTTATCGTCGACCGTCGTGAGCATCGCAAAATTGATGTCGGTGACGAGCTGGTGGAATTTGTGCAGGGCTTCGGCGCGGGCCTGTTCGGTGGGGGTGATGGTTTTCATCGTGTTCTCACAGACCGCGGATTGCGGGGGTGGATCGCGGGAAAAGAGCGGAGTGGCGCGGTGGGGAGATGGCCGGAGGGAGCGATCGCCCGCGACGCACGCGAAACGTCGCGAAAGGAGACGGGCAGCGGAGACGAAGGAATTTCGCGATGGCCCGCGTGATCGCGAGGGGTGCGCTACAGGGTGGCGAGCGTGCCGCGGACGAAGCCGACGGATTCGGCGAGGCCGAGGGTGGGATTGACGTTGCCGCGTTCGTATTCGAAGGCGACGGGGCCGGTGTAGTTGACGTCGAGGAGAGCGGCGAGGACTCCGCGGGTGTCGATGCGGCCGCGGCCGACTTCGGTGGGCATGTCTTTCAAGGTGCCGGCGATCGCGAGGGTGTCCTTGATGTGAAGATCGTAGAGGCGCGAGGCGCACTTGCGGATGGATTCGGCGGGGTCGACGTGCGCGCGCATGGTGTGGCCGACGTCGATGCAGAGGCCGATGCGGGAGTCGAGCGACTCGATGAGTTTCAGGGCTTCGTAGGGCGAAGGGTAGAGATTGTCCTCGGGGCCGTGGTTGTGGATGGCGAGGCGGATATCGTATTCCCGGGCGAAGCGCTCGGCGAGTTTGAGGCAGTCGGGCGCGGGCTTGCAGGTCATCATCGAAAGGCCGGCGGCCCGGACGTTGTCGAAGGCGCGGCGCATGGCGACCTCGTCGTTGGTGAGATTGACGACGCTGGTGGTGGCGGGTTCGACGCCCGCGGCGCGGAAGGTTTCGGCGGCTTTGCGGCAGTCGTCGGGATCGCCTTTTTCGAAGAAGGCGTGTGTCCGAAAAATGGAGACGCAGGGAATCTCGAGTTGCTTGAGGACGGCGGCGGCGCCGGCGGCGGTGAGGTCTTTGAGGGAGATGGAGGCGACGCCGAGCTTGAGGTCGCCGAGGCGGCCTTTTTTCGCGGGGGCGGTGGAGTCGGCGGGTGTGGAGGTCGGGGAAGTAGCGGCGCCGAGGCGGGAGAGCGAGCCGAGGAGCGGGATGGCGACGGCGGAGAAGGCGGCGCGTTTGACGGCGGCGCGACGGGTGAGGAGGCGATCGTGGAGCATGGGGCGAGAGGGCGGCAGTTTTGGGGAGGAGGAACGCACGGGGGCGTTCGCGCGTCGGAAGACGGCGGAGCGGCGGCGGAAGTTTCTTCGGGGCGAGGGGAGGGGCAAGGCGGGTTTGGTGAGAGATTTTGCGCGGGCGTGAAGGATGTTTGGATGGGAAGGGATGGACCACGGAGACTCGGAGAAGAAGGAGGATGGGCTCTGGGCCTTGGTGTCTGGGTGGTTAATCCGAGGGTTTTGATAATTTCGGTTTGGAGGGTTGGTTGGGGGATGATTCCGTTTTCGGTTTTGGATCTTTCGCCGATCGTGGAGGGCGGGACGGTGCGCGACGCGCTGGATCGTTCGCGCGATTTGGCGCAGCACGCGGAGCGGCTGGGTTACCGGCGATATTGGCTGGCGGAGCATCACAACATGCCAGGGATCGCGAGTGCGGCGACGGCGGTGGTGATCGGGCACGTGGCGGCGGGGACGAAAACGATTCGCGTGGGTTCGGGCGGGATCATGCTGCCGAATCATGCGCCGCTGATGGTGGCGGAGCAGTTTGGGACGCTGGAGGCGTTGTTTCCCGGACGGATCGATCTGGGTTTGGGGCGGGCGCCGGGGACGGATCAGATGACGGCGCGGGCGCTGCGGCGAGGACGAATCAATTCGGCGGATACGTTTCCGCAGGACGTCGTGGAGCTGCAGGCGTATTTTCGAGAAGCGGAGCCGGACCAGGCGGTGCGGGCGGTGCCGGGCGCGGGGCAGGACGTGCCGATCTGGCTGCTCGGTTCGAGTTTGTTCAGTGCGCAGGTGGCGGCGGTGCTGGGGCTGCCGTTCGCGTTTGCGTCGCATTTCGCGCCGGACCTTTTGATGGAGGCGCTGGAGGTTTATCGCGGGGAGTTCAAGCCGTCGAAGACACTGGCGAAACCGTATGCGATGGCGTGCATCGGGGTGTTTGCGGCGGAGACGGATGGGGAGGCGCGGCGGCTGTTTACGTCG
>JAEZAD010000178.1 GCA_023430565.1 Verrucomicrobiota bacterium | reverse complement strand
CCCTTGTTTAGGACATCGGGTACAAATCCTGCACCAATTCCCTGAATTTTATGGGGGCCCTTGGTACCTCCCGAGAGAACCGGGGAATCAAAAGGCTCCACCGCTACAATCTTTACCCCGGGCTTCTTGGCCTTCAGGACTTCGCCCACACCAGTAACGGTGCCGCCGGTACCGACACCTGCCACAAGAATATCCACTTCTCCGTCGGTGTCCCTCCAAATTTCTTCAGCCGTGGTTTTGCGATGAATTTCCGGGTTCGCGGGGTTCTTAAACTGCTGGGGTATAAACGAATTGGGGATCTCAGAGGCAAGCTCCTCCGCTCTTTTGATGGCACCGGCCATGCCCTCGGAGCCGGGAGTTAGCACCAGCTCAGCGCCCAGAGCCTTCATCAGATTCCTTCTTTCAATACTGAAGGTTTCAGGCAAGGTAATGATGAGCCTGTACCCCTTAGCTGCCGCTACAAAGGAGAGCGCAATTCCTGTATTTCCGCTGGTGGGCTCAATAATGACGGTGTCTTTATTGATAAGCCCCCTATCTTCCGCATCCTTGATCATGGCATAGCCGATTCTGTCCTTAACGCTGCCGGCCGGATTAAAATACTCCAGCTTACTCAATAATTTAGCCTCAAGATTGAGCTTCTTCTCGTAGTTGGAGAGCTCCAACAAGGGGGTGTTTCCAATCAAATCCGTAATGCTCTTTGCAACCTTCATAACCTTTACCTCCATACCTGAGTATTCATATCAATTTAATATGATTTAATTATACACAAGACCACTGCCAAAGTCAACACCTTTTTAATATTATTCTTATATGTTTACTATGCTTTAAAAACGTACCTTAGGAAAGAGTCTGAGAAATAATCCCTCCGCCCACAACATTGTCCTCTTGGTAAAGCACCACCGACTGTCCCGGCGCAACGAAGGGCTGCGGGTTTTCAAAGACAATTTTGGCCTTATTCTCCTCAAGGGCAATCAATCGTGCCGGAACCTCCGTCTGTGAATAACGTGTTCGAGCCAAAACCTGTTTTTCCTCACGAGGCCCTTCGTAAAGGATGTAATTCATGTCCCGGGCAATAAGGCCGGACACCATGGCTTCTTGCTGAGAACCAAGGGTGACCGTGTTTTGGCTGCTGTCCTTCCGTATGACATATCGGGGCTCTGGGAAGCTGATACCCAAACCCTTCCTCTGTCCTATGGTATAGTGAATCATTCCCTTGTTCTTACCCAACACCCTTCCTTGAGTGTCTATAAAGGTTCCCTCAGGAAGGTCCACACCCTTGTATTCCTTGATAAAATCCGCATAGCTGCCGTTTTGTACAAAGCAGATGTCCTGGCTGTCAGGCTTTCTTGCGTTGACCAGGCCTTTTTCTTCAGCCATCTCCCGAACCTGGGTCTTTTTGTAATCACCCAGGGGAAGAAGCAGCCTTTGAAGCTGGTTCTGCGTCAGCATATAGAGGACATAGCTTTGATCCTTGGTTACATCCAGCGCCTTCTTAAGCAAGTACCTTCCAGAAGCCTCATCATGGACCACCCGGGCATAATGCCCTGTTGCGATGAAATCCATATCCAATGCCAAAGCCTTGAGCAGCATGGCCTGAAACTTCACATATTGGTTGCAGGCAATACAGGGATTAGGTGTTTCACCAGCCAGATAGGAGTCGATAAAATACTGAACCACCTTTTCCTCAAATAGCTGTTTCATGTTGAGTACATAAAAGGGAATGCCCAGCTTAAAGGCCGACAACCTAGCATCCTCCACATCCTCGAGGGAGCAACAGGTCCTTGTGGCTTTATTGCAGGTATTAACGCCATCCCAAAGCTTAAGGGTCGCTCCGTAGACATCGTAGCCTTTATCCAAAAGGAGAGCGGCAGCCGTACTTGAATCCACACCACCGCTCATCCCCACCAGGACCTTTTTCATTTTTGTAACTTCCATTTATATCACCTGACTCTATTATACCCGAGCCAGCGCCTGATTCAAATCCTCAATCAGATCCTCCACATCTTCAATTCCAATGGATAGACGAATCATGTCAGGGGTAACGCCTGCCAGGCGTTGTTCCTCTTCATTAAGCTGGGCATGGGTGGTACTGGCCGGATGGATGACCAGGGACTTGGCATCGGCCACATTGGCCAGCAGGGAGAAAATCTCCAGGCCTTCAATAAAGGTTTTTCCTGCCTCCAGTCCACCTTTTACGCCAAAGGTGAAAATGGACCCCGCACCCTTGGGAAGATACTTTTCAGCCAAGGGATAATACTTGCTGTCTGGCAGTGAGGGGTAATTGACCCAGCTCACCTTTTCATGGCCCTTAAGAAACTCAATAATCCTCTTTGTGTTGGCCACATGCCTTTCAACGCGTAAAGAAAGGGTTTCCAGCCCTTGAAGCAGCAGGAAGGAGTTAAAAGGGCTGATGCACGCGCCGGTATCCCGTAGGAGCGTTACCCTCGCCTTGGTGATGTAGGCAGCAGCACCCACATCCTGAGCATATCGGATGCCATGGTAGCTTGAATCTGGTTCGGTCAGGCCAGGAAATTTGCCGCTTGCCAGCCAGTCAAACCTTCCCGAGTCCACAAGCACCCCGCCAATGGAGGTTCCATGGCCGCCGATAAACTTAGTGGCCGAGTGAACCACAATATCCACACCAAAGTCAATGGGCCTGATAAGGTAGGGTGTGCCAAAGGTATTGT
>JAEZAD010000170.1 GCA_023430565.1 Verrucomicrobiota bacterium | reverse complement strand
CAGCGTCGAGACGCCCGCCGCGTCCACGATCACGGCGCTCGCGAACGCGATCAAGGCCGGTTCGGTCAACACCCTCGTCATCCTTGGCGGCAATCCCGCGTTCAACGCCCCCGCCGACCTCGACTGGTCCGCGGTGCAGAAGTCCGTCGGAACGATCGTTCGCTACGGCTACTACAACGACGAGACGACCGCCGCTTCACCGAACGCGACGCACATTGCGGCCGCGCACTACCTGGAATCGTGGGGCGACGCCCGTGCGATCGACGGCACGATCCTGCCAATCCAGCCGATGATTCTGCCGCTGTTCGGCGGCCTGACGGAGATCGAGGTGCTCGCGCGCATCGCCGGTATCCAAAATCCGGATCCTTACGCGCTGGTCGTCCAAACGCTCACGCCGCTGCTCGGTGGCGCCGCGGGGGTGGAGAAGGGCATTCGCCAGTTTCTCCACGACGGTCTGCTGCCGAACACCGCGTATGCGGTCGCTTCGGTTTCCTTCAACGCCGGGGCCATCGCCGGCCTCACGGCCAACGCTCCGCGCACCGAGGCGCTTTCGGCGCAGAATCTCGAGGTCCGTTTCGTCAGCGATTACAAGCTCGAGGACGGCCGCTTCGCCAACAACGGCTGGCTGCACGAACTCCCCGATCCGATCACCAAGATCTCCTGGGACAACGCCATTCAGATCAGCCCGAAGCTCGCGCGGGAGCTGAATGTTTACCCGAAGGGGTCCGCGCTCCAGGTCGCGCGCGTCGAGAACGCCGCCTACCAGCAGGGCAAGGA
Organism: Verrucomicrobiota bacterium; assembly: GCA_023430565.1. Lineage (GTDB taxonomy): Bacteria > Verrucomicrobiota > Verrucomicrobiia > Opitutales > Opitutaceae > Opitutus. Next base: position 8,074 of record JAEZAD010000170.1, on the reverse strand, counting down.
AATCGCCTACGTCGGCACGATCACGTTGGACGGCCGCACGATCACCGGCCCGATCCACATCCAGCCCGGCCTTTCGAATTACACCCTCGTTCTTCCGCTCGGCTACGGGCGCACGCACACGGGCCACGTGGGGCAGGGGATGGGGCACAACTTTTACCCGCTGCGCAGCTCGACCGCGATGCACTTTGCGACCGGAGCGAAGCTCGCGGTGACCGAAGACTCGACGCTCGCGCTCGCGAACACGCAGGAGCACTGGTCGATGGAAGGCCGCGACATCGTTCGCGAGGCCAACGTCGACGAATACATCGATAATCCCGCCTACGTTCACACATTCGGCATGGAGTCGCACAGCCCGTCGATCCTCGGCGAGGCCGGCGAGAAGATGTCGGTCGCCGAACGTGCCACGATCATTCCGCGCGGCAACTCGCTCTACAAGACGCCCGGCATCAACGACCGCATCCCGAGCTTCGATGGCCATCACCAGTGGGCGATGACGATCGACCTCAACACCTGCATCGGCTGCAACGCCTGCGTCATCGCCTGCCAGGCGGAAAACAACATTCCGATCGTCGGCAAGGACCAGGTGATGCGTGGCCGCGAGATGCACTGGATCCGCCTCGACCGCTATTATTCCGACGGCAAGGCGGACGCCTCGGCGTTCGGCGGCGAGGGCAACAAGGAGCTTCCCGAGGATCCGCAGGTTTCGCTGCAGCCGATGGCGTGCGTGCATTGCGAGATGGCGCCCTGCGAGACCGTTTGCCCGGTCAACGCGACCGTCCACGACGAGGAAGGCCTGAACACGATGGCCTACAACCGTTGCATCGGCACCCGTTATTGCGCGAACAACTGTCCGTATAAGGTCCGGCGCTTTAATTTCTTCGACTGGAACGAGCGTCAGCTCGACAGCCTTTACATGGGTCCGGCCGGCCCGCACGGCATGCCCGAACTCGTGAAGATGGTGAAGAACCCCGAGGTCACGGTGCGTATGCGCGGCGTGATGGAAAAGTGCACCTACTGCGTGCAGCGCATCCAGAACGGCAAGATCCAGCACAAGGTGAAAATGGCCAAGGCCGGCCGCCCCAGCGAAGTCATGGTGCCCGACGGCCAGGTGAAAACCGCCTGCCAGCAGGTGTGCCCCGTCGAAGCCATTGTTTTTGGCAACCTCCTCGATCCGGACGCGGCCGTGACGAAGCTCAAGCAGGTCGGGCAGAACTACGACGTGCTGGGCTACCTCAACACCCGTCCGCGCACCTCGTATCTCGGCAAGCTGCGCAATCCCAATCCCCGCATGCCTGACTACGCGTCGCTCCCGCTCAGCCGCGTGGAATACAACACCAAGAATCACCCCGCGCACGGCGACGATCACGGCCACGATTCGCACGCACCCGAAGCGCACGGAGAAAAGAAAGGCGGGCATTAAGATGAACGAGTCCACATCTGATGTAGGTGGCGCGTTCGCCGCGCCACGTCGCGCGACCCCCGCGCAACCCACCGGAGGATCCATCTAATGGCTCACGCTGACCATGCCGCCGCTGTGCCGGCGATTCTCAACGAGGTGAAGCCCGCGCATCTGCCGCGCGCGATCCTCGTCGAGAACAACCGGAGCTTCTCCTGGATCACCGACAAGATCTGCGGCATCATCGAGGGCAAGACGCCCGCGTGGTGGTGGGTCTGCTTCATCGTCGCGTGCTTCGTCGCCTCGTTCACCGTCGCGGGAATCACCTACCTCGTCGCCACCGGCGTCGGCGTGTGGGGCCACGCGAACCCGGTCAACTGGGCGTGGGACATCGTCAACTTCGTGTTCTGGATCGGTATCGGCCACGCTGGCACCCTGATCTCCGCGATCTTGTGCCTGCTGCGCCAGAAGTGGCGCACCTCGATCAACCGCGCCGCCGAAGCGATGACGATCTTCGCGGTCGTCTGCGCCGCGATCTTCCCCGTCTTCCACGTCGGTCGCGTGTGGTATGCGTGGTATCTCTTCCCGATCCCGAATTCGAACTGGATCTGGCAGAACTTCCGTTCGCCGCTCGAGTGGGACGTGTTCGCGGTTTCGACCTACGGCACGGTTTCCGTTCTCTTCTGGTATGTCGGTCTGATTCCCGACCTCGCGATCCTGCGCGATCGGTTCGAGGCCGCGGGCAACCGCCTCCGCTCCTTCCTCTACGGCTTGTTCGCGATGGGCTGGCGCGGTTCCAACCGTCACTGGAGCAACTACGAAATGGCCTACCTCATCCTCGCGGGTGTGAGCACGCCGCTCGTATTGTCCGTGCACACGATCGTGTCGTTCGACTTCGCGGTCTCGCTGCTCCCCGGCTGGCACACGACGATCTTCCCGCCTTACTTCGTCGCGGGCGCGATCTTTTCCGGCTTCGGCATGGTGCTCACGCTCATGCTCCCGCTGCGAGCGATCTACCGCCTCGAGGATCTCATCACGCAGTATCACATCGACTGCATGTGCAAGATCACGTTGGCGACCGGCACGATCGTCGGCTACGCCTACGGCATGGAGTTCTTCATCGCGTGGTATGGCGCGAACCCGTATGAAGGCTTCGCGTTCATCAACCGCGCGTTCGGCCACTACGCCTGGGCCTACTGGATCATGATCTCGTGCAACGTGATCACGCCGCAGTTCTTCTGGTTCAAGGCGGTGCGCAACAACACCACGCTCGTGTGGGTGCTCTCGATCTTCGTCAACGTCGGCATGTGGTTCGAGCGCTTCGTGATCATCGTCACCTCGCTCGCCCGCGACTTCCTGCCGTCCTCGTGGGGTTATTACAGCCCGTCGATCGTCGAGATCTTCACGTTCTTCGGCACGTTCGGCGTGTTCTCGGTGCTCTTCCTTCTCTTCATCCGCTTCCTTCCGATCATGCCGATGGCGGAACTCAAGGCGGTCACGCCGCAGGCGGACGTCCACGGCCACGGGCACGACGACCACCTGCACACCACGGGTCTCGGCGACCCGGTGAAAATGGAAAAACACTAATCTCCGACCATGCCCGCACCTTCCTACGGCTTAGTCGCCACCTTCGATACGGCCGCCGACGTCTACCACGCGGCCGAGCAGGTGCGTGACGCCGGCTACAAGAACTGGGACGTGATCACACCGTGTCCGATTCATGGCATGGACAAGGCCATGGGCGTGAAGCGCTCGATCGTGCCGCGCATCTCGCTCGCCGGCGGCATCACCGGTTTCACCGTCGGCATGACGATGATCTGGTATACGGGCCAGTATGACTACCCGCTCGTCGTCGGCGGCAAACCCTACTTCTCGCCGATGTTCGCGTTTCCCGTGAGCTACGAGCTGACGATTCTCTTCACCGCGTTCGCGACGATCATCGGCATGTTCGTCGTCAACGGCCTTCCGATGCACTATCACCCGGTGCTGAAATCGCCGAAGATCCGTCGCGGCCTCGACGATCAGTTTCTCATCGTGATCGAAGCCCGCGATCCGCGTTTCAACGCGGCCAACACCAAGGCGCTGCTCGAAAAAGTCGGCGGCAAAGACGTTTCGGAGCTGGAAGCCTGAGCCATGCGCAACGTCTACCTTGTCACGCTCTTCCTCGTCGTCCTGGTGGTTTCCCTCCTGGGTTTCCGCGGCACGAACTTCACCAAGCCGCCGCTCGACGTCTTCCCCGAGTGGGCCTTCCCCGGCATGAAATATCAGCCGAAATACCAGCCGCAGGGTGCGAGCGAATTCTTCGCCGACGGCCGCGCCGCGCGCCCGGTTCCGGCCCACACCGTCTCGCGCGAACCGTTGCGGAATGACGACGCCCGCGACGCCGGCCGCGCGCCGAACGGCGAGTTCCTGCGCGGGTTTCCCGCCGACGTCACCATCGACGAGGCCTTCCTCGCCCGTGGTCATCACCAGTATCAGATTTACTGCCTGCCCTGCCATGGCGCGCTCGGCGACGGCAACGGCATCACGAAGCAATACGGCATGGGCGCCACGCCGACGTATCACGATGAACGCCTGCGCAACGTTCCTGAAGGCGAGCTCTTCAACGTCATCACGCACGGCAAGGGCAACATGCTGCCTTACTCCGACAAGCTCTCGCCCGAGGATCGCTGGGCCGTGATCCTCTACGTCCGCGCGCTCCAACGCGCGCAGATGGGCACCGCCGACGACGTCACCGACGCCGCCGCTCGAACCTCTCTCGGTATCCAATGAGTTCCCACGCTGCCTCCGCTTCCGCGGCGATTCCCGCCGCTTCCTCTCCCGCCTCCACCGCGGGCAAGGCGCTGATCGTGGGTGCCGTCGGCCTCGCGCTCACCGCCGTCGGCGCGCTCATCTCGCCCGACAAGCATGGCGTCGCGCTGTCTTATCTCACCGGTATCGTTTTTTGCACCGCGATCGCGATCGGCGCGCTGCTCTTGGTGCTGATCCATCACATCTTCGACGCCTCTTGGTCGGTCGTCATCCGCCGCCAATACGAGCACACCCTCGCGTGTTTCAAATGGCTGCTCGTCCTCTTCCTGCCGCTGCTGCTGATCACCTGGTTCAGCCCCGGCTTCATCTGGCCATGGACGGATCTCGACCATGTGCTGCACGGCGGGCACGGCACGGTGGGCGAGGATATTCTCTACGTTAAAAAGGCCGGATTCCTAAATACTAACGCGTTGATGATCGGCACCGTCGCCTTCTTCGGTCTTTGGATCTGGCTCTCGGCTCGCCTCCGCAAGGCCTCCTTCACGCAGGACCTCGATGGCGATGTCAGGTGGACGTTTGTCAATCGCAAGACCGCCGCCTTCGGCCTTCCCATCGCCGCACTGACGCTCACCGCGGGCGCGATCTACTGGGTGAAGTCGCTCGAATACCACTGGTTTTCGACGATGTATGGCGTCTGGTTCTTCGCGAACTGCGTGCGCGCCGCGCTCTCCGTCGGCGTGATCATCATGGTCTGGCTCTGGAACCGCGGCGATTACAAGGGCGTGCTCAACACGAACCACTTTCACAGCATCGGCATGCTGATGCTGGCGTTCACGGTGTTCTGGGCCTACGTGACGTTCTCCCAGTATTTCCTCATCTGGAACGCGAACGTCCCCGAGGAAACGTTCTGGTATAACATCCGCGAGCTGAACCATGACGGCACCACGAACCAATGGTGGTATGTCGGCCTGGTCCTTCTCTTCGGGCACTTCTTCCTGCCGTTCTTCGCGCTGCTCTCGTATCGCTACAAGGTCACCAAGCCGATCATCCGCGGCATCGCGTGGTGGATCCTCACGGTCGTCCTGATCGACATGTGCTACAACGTCCTCCCCGCGTTGAAGAACGAGCATGGCGACCCGCTTCCGTTCTTCTCGCTCAATCTGCTTTGGGTCCTCACCTCGGTCGTCGGCATCGGCGGCATCTGCGTGTGGTCCTATCTGAAGAGCTTCCCCACGACGAAACTCATCCCGATCCGCGATCCCCGCATTGGCGAGAGCCTCACGCATCATGAGTGACACACCTGCACGGCGCGCGCCGCTCATCAGCATCCTCTTTATCTTCGCGCTGTTCGCGCTGTTCGCGATCGTGGTCTACTACGTCTACGTGCCGCGCGAGACCGGCGTTTTCACCGGCAGCGGTTTCTTCACCAACGAGGAACGCGTGCAAAAACTCGCCGAGCTTCGCGCCAAGGAAAGCGAAGCCGCCGCGAGCTATGGGTGGGTCGACCAGGAAAAGGGCGTCGTCCGCCTCCCGCTCGACCGCGCCGCCGAACTCACCCTGCAGCAATACGCGAAGAACGCGAAGAAGCAGTAATCGATGTCCACGATGGCCACCGCCTCCAACGAAGTCAGCGAAGTCGATTCGTCCGCCCGCGGCACGATCAACCTGCTGCTGCTCTCTGCGCTCCTCTGGCTCGTCGTCAGCGGCGTGCTCGCGCTGCTGCACCTTGCGCAAACGCTGAGCCCGTCGTTTCTCGCCGACTGTCCGGCCATGACCTACGGCCGCATGCGCGGTCACGCCGAGACTGCGTTTCTCTATGGCTGGATCGGCAACGCCGGTTTCGCGATCGTGCTCTGGATTCTCGGCCGCCTCGGCGGGTCTCCCCTGCGCTCGTTGAACTGGGCGATCGTCGGCACGCTGTTTTGGAATCTGGCCGTCGTGCTCGGGCTCGTCGGGATCGCGTTCGGCGACGGCACATCGACGCCGTTCCTGCGCATGCCCGAATACGTGCAGCTTCTCCTGCTCGTTTCCAGCGCCGCCATTGCGGTGCCGGGCATTCTCGCCTGGAGCGGCCGCGCGCGTTCGCGCACCTTCGTCGCGCAGTGGTATGCCGTCGCCGCGCTGTTTCTTTTCCCCTGGGTGTTTTCCGCCGCGCAACTGATGCTCGTGCACTTTCCCGTCCGCGGCGTGTTGCAGGCGATCGCGGCGGGCTGGTTCGCACAGTCGCTCTGGACGCTCTGGGTCGCGCCGCTCGCTCTCTCCGCTGCTTACTATCTCGTGCCGAAGATCACCGGCCGCGTGATCCCGAGTTATGATTTTTGTTCGCTCGGCTTCTGGACGCTCCTCGTGGTCGGTGGCTGGACCGGCGGCCGGCACTTGATTGGCGGACCCGTTCCCGTGTGGGTTGCCACGATCGCGATCGTTTCCTGTGCGACCTTGGTTTTCCACTACATCGTGGTCGGCCTCAACCTGCGCCACGCCTTTGCCGGCAAGGGTAGCACGGCGCTGAGGTTTGTGGCCTACGGCGTTGCCGCTTATCTCGTCGGCGGTTTGGCCGACGCCGTGACGTCGCTCCGCCTGGTTGCCGAATCGCTCCAGTTCACCTGGATGGCGCAGGCGCAAACGCAACTGGCGCTGAGTGGCGCGTTCACGCTGATCGCTTTTGGCGCGATTTATTTCCTGGTGCCGCGCATTGCGAATCAACCGTGGCCGTCGACCGCGCTGATCCGCGCTCATTTCGCGGCGGCGTTGATCGGCACCGTCGGGCTGATCGCCGGATTGGCGACGGCGGGGTTTGTGCAGGGTGCGGCGCTTTCCGACGCATCTATCGCGTTCGCCGACGTGGCCGCGAAAACCCGCCCCTGGCTTCTCCTCGCGACAGCCGGCCAGGCCGTGATGCTCCTCGGGAATCTGGCGCTGCTGTTCCATTTCGTTCGTCTCCTCACGACCAAGCCCGCCGCCACCGCGGCCCCGCTGTTTCGCGAGCCTGTTGCGATGGAGGCGTCTGCCACATGAGAAACGGATTCCTCTTCTTCCTCGGACTCTTCTGCGCCGCACTGTTCGCGTGGGCCGGCATCGTGCTCGGCTCCCACGCCCAACTCGGCGACTTGCGCCCTTACGTCGATGAGACGGAAGGCAAGGCCTTCCCGCTGCGCCACTCGGGCATCTCCCAACAAGGTCAGCTCGTTTACGACGACCTCGGTTGTGCGACCTGCCACACGCAGCAGGTGCGCCGTCCCGGTTTCGGCTCGGACAAGGAACGTGGCTGGGGCGAACACCAGAGCGTCGCGCGCGACTACATTTTCGAGATGCGCGTGCAGCTTGGCGAAAGCCGGCTCGGCCCCGACCTGGCCAACCTCGCCGCCCGCAAGACGCCCTACGACGCCGAGGATCTCTACAAGCTCCTCTACGCCGGCAGCGGCTCGATGCCCGCCTACAAGTTTCTCTTCGATGAACGCTCGATCGCCGATCGCCAGCCGTCCGACGACGCCCTCCGCCTTACCGGCAATCTCGCGGCCCCGGCCGGGCGCGAGATCGTCCCGACCGCCCGCGCCCGCGCGCTTGTGACCTACCTTCTCAGCTTGAATCACACTTACGAATACCCGGAAGCGCGTCCCGTCGAGCCGGCGGAGGAGGGCGAGCACCAATGAGCGATCAAAACGATCCCCGCCTCGAGCAGCCGGGCGCGTCAGATGACGACCTGCTGGCCGCGCACGAGACCGAGCTGCTCCCGAAGCCCGACGATCGCGGCCATTATCGCATGGCGCCGCTCATCTTGTTGTTCGTGTTCAGCGGCATCATTTTTTACGCCGGCACCTATCTGAACGAATTCGCCGGCCATTATAAGGCCGACGTTTTCAACGAAGATGCGCCGCCCGTCGCCGCCAACGCCGGCGCCGCGAAGATCGATCCGATGGTGCTCGGCAA
>JAEZAD010000145.1 GCA_023430565.1 Verrucomicrobiota bacterium | reverse complement strand
ATCAACCGCTCGCTGAACCTGACGCTCTCGCGCACGGTGATCACCGGCGGCACGACGCTGCTGACGGCCATCACGCTGATCGTGGTGACGAAAGGCGACGTGAACGACATCGCTTTCACGCTGCTGATCGGCGTCCTCACGGGCACCTTTTCTTCGCTCTATATCGCCGCGCCGGTGTTTTTCTGGTGGCACAAGGGCGACCGGAAGCACGTCGAGGCGCATCACGACATCGCGCCGAAATACGAGTGGACCGGCTCGAGCAAGGCGTCGCACTGAGCTGACGGATAAGGCGGCTGTCCCCAGCCGCCTTCACGTTTCAGCTACCGCAGCCAGGGCGCGTGGGGACACGCGTCCGCACCTGTATCCAAGTCGATGCGCTGGACCTATACGCCGCTACCCGCGGAGCAGATCGAGGCATTTAGCAAGAGCGCCGGTGTGAGCCGCGTGCTCGCCGAGCTGCTGTTGCGCGTGGGTTTTGCGGAGCCGGGCGCGTGTGCGAAGTTTCTGGAGCCGGCGCTGGCGGCGTTGAACGATCCGTTTCTGCTGCGCAACGTGGACGTCGCGGCCACGCGGCTGCGGCAGGCGATCGCGCGGCAGGAGAGCATTGTCGTCCTCGGCGATTACGACGTCGATGGCGTGAGCAGCACGGCGCTGCTGGTGAGCGTGCTGCGGCGGTTTGGATTGATGCCGCGGTTCATCGTGCCGCGGCGGTCGGAGGACGGATACGGGCTGACGCGCAGCGCGATCGATCGCGCGCTCGAGGACGGAAAACCGAATCTTTTCGTGGTGCTGGATTGCGGGACGAACTCGCACGACGAAGTCGCGTATCTGCGCGAGCAGGACATCGACGTGATCGTGCTCGATCACCATCGCTGCAAGGATCGCGCGCTCGACGGGATGTTGATCAACCCGCACGTGCATGGCGGGGACGACGGTTGCGACGACGCGTGGCGGCATCTGTGCACGGTGGGACTGGTGTTCAAGCTGGCGCACGGGTTGTTGAAGCAGTTGCGCGCGGAAAATCATCCGGTGGCGTTTCGGATCAAGCTGCGCGACCACCTCGATCTGGTCGCGCTCGGGACGGTGGCGGATCTCGTGCCGCTGCTCGGAGAAAACCGGATTCTCGCGCGCCACGGGTTGAGCATTTTGCAGGAGACGAGGCGGCCGGGTTTGCGGGCGCTGATGGAGGTGGCGGGCGTGAAGCCGGAGCATGGGATCGCGCCGGTGGACATCTCTTTTCGGCTTGGGCCGCGGATCAACGCGTCCGGGCGGCTGGCGGACGCGGCGTTGTCGGTGGAATTGTTGTTGAGCGAGGACGAGGCGTTTTGCGTGGAGACGGCGCGGCAGCTCGATGCGTTCAACCGCGAGCGGCAGGAGATCGAGCGGAAGATCACGGAGGAGGCGGAGCGGATGATCGAAACGCAGTTCGCCGACTGGCCGGGCATCGTGCTGTTCAGCGAAGAATGGCACCCGGGTGTCGTGGGCATCGTGGCGGGGCGGGTGACGCGAAAGTATCATCGCCCCTGCGTGGTGCTTGGCAGCGAAGGCGAGCAGGCGAAGGGTTCGGGGCGCAGCATCGACGGCATCAATCTCGTGGACGTGCTCGGCTCGTGCAGCGAACACCTGACGAGTTGGGGCGGGCATCCGATGGCCGTCGGGATCGCGCTGCGGAAGGAGAACCTCGAGGCGTTTCGCGTGCGTTATGCGGAGGCGGTGAAAACCGCGTCGGGCGATGGGCTCGGCGAGCCGCGATTGAATCTGGCGGCGTGGCTGCTGCCGGAGCAGATCACACCGCGGTTGATGGAGGAGCTGGACGCGCTGCATCCGTTCGGGCAGGGGAATCCCGAACCGACGTTCGGTGTGCGCGGCGTGGTGCTGGGCCTACCGCCGGAGATCTTCAAGGAGCAGCATTTCCGCTTTCAGTTCGACGACGGGCGCGGGCGCCGGCTGCACGGCGTGGCGTGGAAGATGTCGCATCGCGTGCCGCCGGCGCGGGTCCCCCTCGATCTGGCGGTGGAGTTGAAATGGAATCATTTCAACGGGCGAAAATTCCTGCAGCTCTGCCTGATCGACTGGCGGTTCGCGAACGTGTGAGGCGAAGGGCGGCGGCGGTCGAAATGCGTTTGCGCCAACGTGCGCGGAGGAGAGGGCAACCGGTGGTGAGCGGGCGGGCGGCGACTCTGGCATGCTCGATCGATGCGTGCCTGACGTTGGCCGCGCCCTGTTTCCATGAAACTGCTTCGCTTGATGGTTGGTCTGCTTTTGCTCGGTGCGGTCCGCGCCGAGGAGGGCATGTGGATGCCGCAGCAAATGCCGGCGCTGGCGGATCGCCTCGCGGCGCTCGGCTATGACGGAGATCCGGAGGCGTTCGCGAACCTGTCGGGATTTCCGATGGGCGCGATCGTTTCGCTGGGCGGATGCAGCGCATCGTTCGTGTCGGCCGAAGGTTTGATCGTCACGAATCATCACTGCGTGCAGGGCGCGCTGCAGTTCAACTCCCGCGCGGATCGCAATCTGATGCGCGAGGGATATCTCGCGCGCGCCCGCGAGGAGGAGTTGCCCAGCGGACCGGGGGCGCGGGTGCTGGTGACGGTCGCGGTCGAAGACGTGACGTCGGCGGTGCTCGACGCGATCCCGACGGGCACGACGGGGCGCGCCTATGCAGCGGCGATCGAACAACGGACGAAGGAACTCGTGGCCGCGCGCGAGAACGAGGCGGGTTACCGGTGTTCCGTTCTGCCGTTTTTCGAGGGGCTGAAGTATTTTGCGATTACGCAGCTCGAGATTCGCGACGTGCGACTGGTTTATGCGCCGGCGGAAGGAATTGGGAATTTCGGAGGTGAGACGGATAACTGGCAGTGGCCGCGCCACACGGGCGATTTTTCATTCCTGCGCGCGTATGTCGGCAAGGATGGGAAACCCGCGGATCATCACGCGGAAAACGTGCCGTTTCGGCCCCGGCACTGGCTCAAAGTCTCCGCGCGGGGAGCTTCGCCGGGCGAGGCGGTCGTCGTGGCGGGGTATCCGGGCCGAACGGCGCGGTTGAACACTTACGATGACGTGAAGGACATCGTCGATTACCAGCTGCCCCGGCTGATTCGACGCAACGCTGAGCAGATCGCGATCTACGAGAAAGTCGCCGCGGGCGATCCGGAGGTGGCGTTGCGGGTTTCGACTCGAATCCGCGGACTGAACAACAGCCTCACGAAAAACAAAGGGGTGTTGGAAGGCATGCTGCGCGGCGGATTGCTGCGGCAAAAGGAAAAGGCGGAAGCGGCGTTGCTCGCGTGGATGGATGGCACGGCCGAGCGTCGGGCGCACTATGGATCCGCGATCGCGGAGATCGCGGCGGTGGAGGGGATGGGCCGCGCGACGCGAGAGCGGACACAACTGTTGCAGGAAATCGGGGCGAGGGGCTCGGCGTTGTGGGCGGCGGAGACGCTTCATCGGCTCGCGGTCGAATGCGCGAAGCCGGATGTCGATCGCGATCCGGCGTATCAGCAGCGGCAATGGCGGAAGCTGCGCGAGTCGCTGGAGCGTTTGCAGCGCAGCCTCGATCCGAGTGCGGATCGGGCGATTCTAGCGTATCACCTGGCGGAGGCGGCGCGGTTGCCCGCCGCGCAGCGGATCGCGCCGCTGGACGAGGCGATCGGGCTCGAGGTTGGCATGGCCGAGGCCGAGACTACGGCGGCGATCGCCGCGTGGGTGGGGCGGGTGGTCGGGCGTTCGCGGCTTTACGAACGCGAGTTTCGAATGGCGTTGTTTGGAAAGACGACGGCGGAACTGGCCGCGGTGAACGACTCGCTCCTCGACGTGGCAGCGATGCTGTTCCCGGCTCAGGAGGAGATGCGCGAAGCGGCGAAAGAGCGCGATGGCCTGCTGGCGCGGCTGACTCCGCGGTATGGCGAAGCGTTGCTGGCGAGTCAGGAAGGGCTGGTCGCTCCCGATGCGAACGGGACGCTGCGCGTGACGTATGGCACGGTGAAAGGGGCGGAGGTTCGCGACGGCCTCTTGCACCTGCCGCAAACCACGCTGAGCGGCGTGCTCGCGAAGGCCACGGGCGAAGGCGAATTTGACGCGCCGGCGGCGGAGCTGGCGGCGATCCGGGCTTTGCGGACGCAGGACGAAGATTCGTGTTACGTGGACGAGAAGCTTGGAAGCGTGCCGGTGAATTTTCTCTCAACGGTCGACACCACCGGCGGCAATTCGGGCTCGGCGACGCTCAACGCGCGGAACGAGCTGGTTGGGCTGTTGTTCGATGGCACCTATGATACCGTGGCTTCGGATTACTTTTTCGATCGCGAGCGCACTAGGAGCATTCATTGCGACACCCGCTACATGCTCTGGGTGATGAGCGAGGTGGACCAGGCCGACAATCTCCTGAACGAGATGACGATCGTCCGCTGAGGACAGGTTTTGAGTCTTTCGCCTTCGGCTGAAACGGCGCAGCGAAAGCTGCGGTAGCGGGAAAGTGGCGCACCCGTAGGGAGTCGAACCCCAAACCTTCTGATCCGTAGTCAGATGCTCTATCCAATTGAGCTACGGGTGCGCGAATGAGCGCGAGAACAAGCAAGTTTCCGTTCGGAAGTGCAAGCGAGAATTTGTCGGACCGGAGGCTTTCCGGTGAAGGCGAGTTGCCGGCCGGAAACAATCCAACTCGCCCGACGCGTTGGGGTGAAATTTGGAGAATGCGGGCGATCGGTCAGCGAAGGATTCGGGCGATCGCTGAACAAGCGGGGTGGTTTGGTTTTACGGCAGGCAACAGAGGGCGCGAGAGGAAAGGCTTGGGCGCTGGGGGCATCGGTTGGCGCTAGAATCCGATGTTGCCCGGGTGGCGGGGAGTGGATTCGGGGGCGTGACGGAGGCGGACATCGAAATCGATATGTTTGGGTTCGGGCTCGTCGAGAGGGGAGCAGGCGAGGCGGAGTTTCAGGGCGGCGGTGTTTTTCACGGCGAGTGCGTCGCTGCGCGGCACATGGAGCGTCATGCGCGCGACGCCGGAAGCGTGCAGGCGTGCGGGAAACGCCGTGTAGACGGCGGTGGGCGAACGCTCGATTGTGATTTGCTGCAGCAGGACGGTCGCTGCCTTGGGCTGCAGGGCGGCGATGCTGTCGAGATACAGCGCGTGCGGCGTCTGATTGGTCAGCCGCAGTTCGATGCAGTGGTGACGGTCGTCCACGGTGCTGTCCTCGATCTGGACCACGAGGGGCGGCATGCCGCGCAATTTGCCGACGGCTTTGCTCACGGCGGACCAAGCGGGGCCGGAGGCCTCGAGGATCGCGGCCGCCTCGGCGATGCCGATGACGGCGTGAGGCGTGTTTTGCACGAGGGCGCCGGGGGTCTTCGAAGTTTGGGCGACGTCTCTCTTGGCGCGTGTCATGAGGCGAGAAGGTAGCCGAACGGAGAGGCGCTGGAAATCGGGCAAAACCGGACGCGTCCAGCGGCGTTGGTTGCGGGAGGTTTCAGCTTTCAGGTTTCAACTTTCACGTTTTTAAAGATTCGGTGATCCGGCTGCGTCTTGTTTCGCTCATGATTTTCGGTGTGCTGGGGGTGTCGCCGGTGTGGGCGGTGCTGAGCGGCGTCGATAGCGGCTTCAGCGCGCGAGAGCTGGTGCGGACGACGGAGGCGGCGGTGTTGAAACGATGGGGGGAGGCGCGTCCGTGGATTCGGATCCGCGGGCTGCCGGATCCGTCGGATGCGAAGCGGGCGGCGGACGTGGGTGCGGAGCGGGACGCGCTCGGGCAGTTGAAAGAATGGGGCTTCAAGCCGGTGCCGTTCATTCGGTGGGCTTCGGCGTCGTGGGTCGGGGGAGTGCGCAACGGAGGGGGGCAGCGGCTGCCGTTGGATTTGCGCGAGGCGTATGAGCGTGCGAAGCGCATCGCGGAGACGTATGGCGCGGTCGTGACAGGGTTCGAGTTCGAGAACGAACCGGACATCAACTTCGTGGAGGAGAATGCCGAGACGTATGCCGCGTTTCAGAAGGCGTGTTATCTGGGCGTGCGAGCGGCGGATGCGGGAGCGGAACTGGATTGGTGGGGAACGCTCGCGAGAGCGAACGGCGGACTGCCGGTTCCGGTGGTAAATCCTGGGAGGCGCCCGCTGGCGATCATGGCCCCGCTGGCGCTGCCGCCGGGACCGTTTTTCGAGCGGCTGCGCGAAAATGGGCTCTTCGCCTACACGGATGCATTCAATTATCACTACTACGGGCATGCGGACGATTTCACGCGCGTGTATCGGCAATTTGAAGACGCGGTGGCGACGGAGGCGAAAGCCGATCAAGCGACATCTGAACCGCTGAAACCGGAACCGGCGGTGCGGCGGCTTCCGGTGATGTTGACGGAGTATGGGTTCAGCGGGGTGAGTGGGCCGGAGCGGTATGGGGCGGAGGTGCGGGTTGAGCAGTGGCGATGGTTTCGGACGGTGGGTGAGCAGATCGGCCGCCTGAAGATTGCGGCGCCGATGGCGTTTTATCTGCGGCCGTATTACGAGCGGAAGCAGATCGAGTTTGGGCTGACGGTCGCGCCGGGCGAAGCGGCGAAGGCCGGAAGGTTGACCGCGGGCGGGCTGGCGTTTCGGGCGGCGGATTTTGGCGTCGAGCAAGCCGAACCCTGGATGGAGCGGATCGGTGCACGCGTGGGCGGAAACGAGGCGTTGCCGGCTTTGGCGTGGTTGTGGGACGCGGGCGAGCGAGCGAACTACCGGCCGCGAGATTGGGCGATCGAAGTGCCGGAAGGGTCGCCGGTCGTGCTCGATGTCGTCGCGGCCGCGGGGCTCGCGCAGCTGAAACGCTACAACGGCTACATGATCACGGGGGCTGACGAAGGGGGAGAGGCGCCGCGGGGAAACGGGGAGCTCGCCATCTATAATTTTTCGAATCGTGAGATTCGAGGAACGTTGAGATGGGAAACCGACGCGGACACGACAATCGCGTGGAGTGGGGAGATGGCGAGTTTGCCGCCGATGGGACGGTTGACGGTGCCGTTTAGCGTGGCGTCCGCGTCGTCGGTGTTCGCCGGTTCGGATGTGAAAGCGATTTTCGAAGCCGGGGATGTGGCAACGGCTGCGGCGGTTCTTGCGACGAAGGTCTATCCTTCGACGACCGGAATGTCGGCGCAGGTGTTGGAGCGCTTCGATCATGGGCCGGAAGCCGCGGAAAAGAATCGCGAGTGGTTGGAGGGGCGACCGCGGGCGAGCGACGAGCGGGCGCTGGCGGCGGCGGGGCGTTGGATGACGTCGCCGCATGCGCGCGCGGAGGAGTTGCCGAAGGGGCGTTGGCGGTTGGTGGGGACGGAATTCCGATTGGGACCCAAGGTGGGTCGGGCGACGCTCGAGCTGCCGTTGCGGGATGACTTTGTTTTTCCGGAGCAGAGCGCGTTAAGGCTGTCGCATCGACTGGCGGAGGCGGCGGGGCTGGACGAGGGGGCCGAAAGGGAACTGTTCCTCGAGGTCTATTTTCGAACGGCGAATGGAAATCTCTTCGTCGTGTGGCCCTGGGCCCGGGTGCAGACCTCGTGGAATGCGTATCTGGAACTTCGCGACAACTACACGATGATGTTCCAGAGCCGCGCGAATCTGCCGTGGCGGTTTGCGGAGAACCGGCCGGTGTCGCTCGTGTTTTCGTTTTACTCGCCGACGATGGAGGGCGCGGTGGTCGAGATCGACCGGGCGGAGATCGTTAGAATCGGGAAGTGAGCGGTTGAGCGCTCAAAAATTCAGCACGGCCTTCGCGTAGACTGCGCGCCGGATTGCGCCTCGAGCGTCGGGGGATCCGAACTCCACGTGGCGATGATGGAGTAGATTTTGCCCGATGACCGAGAGCTCCATTCGTTCGCTCGCCCGCCAGGAAAGGCGGAGGTCGAGTTCCTCGTAGCCAGGAATGCCTTCGCCGGTGGCGATTGTAGGCAAACGGCGCAGAGCGCCAACCTGGCGGAATTGTGCGTCGAGTTCGAAGCCGCCGGGCAAATCGATGTAGGAGGTGAGGGCGAATTGGTGACGGGGGCTGGCGTTCTCGTAGAACTCACCCCGGTTGATGTCCGCCCCTGAAGGGTCGAGGTCGATGCTCAGGTAGGAGTAACTTGCGGACAGTCGCCACCAGGTGGAGGGCGAGAAGGTCACGAACGATTCCACGCCCTGCGAGCGGCCGTCGGTGAGATTCTGGTTCACGATCGGCACGACGGTGCGACCGTCGACGGGATCCACGAAGGGCTCGCCCAACTCCAGCGACGCGAGGTCGTCGTAGCGGTTTTCGAATGCTGCGAAGTCGAAGTGAAGCGCGTCGGTCGCGCGCCAGCGATAACCCAATTCGAAGGCTCGCAGTTCTTCGGCCCCGAAGTCGCGGTTGCCGAGGAGGCGGACGATCGGGTTGGAGGCGGGGTCGACCACGTCGATGAAGATATCGCGCTCGAGTCGGGTCGGAATTCGCGCGGCGCGGGACGCGGCGGCCCAAACGGTGTGCCGCGGCGCGAGATTCCACGCCGCGCGGAGGCTGGGCTGGACCTCGAAACCGCTGAATTCGTTGTCTTCGATTTTCGTGCCCACGGTCACGTGCAGCTCGTCGGTGATTGCGATCTTGTCCTGAAGAAACCCGCTCAGCAGTTGATCTTTCGACGACTGCGGGCTGACGCCGAAAATTCCCTTTCCGCGATTTCGGTTGTCCGTGTAGCGGTGGTTCACGCCCCAGATCACTTCGTGGCGGTCGAGGACGGCGAAACGGTGTTGCAGGTCCACGTCGAACGTATGGAGGTCGTCCGTGAAACTGGGGTCGTCGCGGTGCGTGCGATCGTAATAGGCGCGAAGCTGAATGTCGGAGTCGGCGTCGATGAAATGCCGCCAGCGCCCGAGGATATTGCCGCCTGCGACCCGCGCGACCAGGTCGCGGGTCGGTCCCGGACGGCCGATGATGCTGACCGAAGGTGCGAGTTTGCCGATGTCGCCGCGGTAGATATCGCCTTGAAGGGTAAACTCGTCGTCGGGCTGGGGCGCCCAGTCGGCGCGGAAGCCCAAATGCCCCATTTCCCAATCGTCGGCGCTTTGCGACGAGTGAAACGATTCGTCGCGTTGGGAATACTGACCGAAGACGCGAAAGTGAAGGCCCCCGCTGGTCCCGGCGCCGTAGCGCGCGCTGAGGATCGCGCGTTCGGTCGTGCCTGACACCGTTTCGATGCGCGTGCCGTGGGTGTCCGCGGCGTGTTTGGTGGTGATATTGATCACGCCATTCACGGCGTTGGAGCCCCACAGGGCGGCGCCCGGTCCGCGGATGACTTCGATGCGTTCGATGTCTGCCAGCAGGTGATCCTGGACGTCCCACATCACGCCCGAAAACAACGGGGTGTAGATGCTGCGCGTGTCGCTGAGCACGAGGAGTTTTTCCGAGGAAATGCTGCTGAAGCCGCGCGAACTGACGGCCCACGCGCTGGAGTCGCGTTGCGCGACGTGGAGTCCGGGAACGCCGCGGAGCAGTCCGGGAATCGTCGTCGCGGCGGAGCGACGGATGTTTTCGTCCGTAAGAACGGTCAGTGCGGCCGCCGCGTCGCGATACGTTTCATTGGTTCTGGAGACCGAGGTGACCTCGATGTCCAGAAGTTCATCGAGCGACAGTTGCTTCAGCTCCCGGATGCTTTCGAACCCATAACCGTCGGCCGCGCAGGCCGCGGCACAGAGGCGGGAAACGGCGACGACGGCGAGGAGCCGAAAGCGAGGGAGGCGGCGGAAATGTTCTGGGCGTTTAGGGGGCTGCTTCGGGTTGTGCGGGCGTGTCACGGAAAGAGCTCTGGGATGGGCAGCGCAGGTTCGGATCACGGGCGGACGGGGATGATGATGAAGGCTTCGTCATCGAATGAGGGAGACCAGACGTTGACGGAAGGTTTGGTGCAGATGCCGCGACGTCTTTCGGGTGCTTACGATCTGGGCGGGCCGCAGCAGTTTCGAACTGATGGTCAGGCGAGCGTCGCGGGCGGCGTCCACATTGATGCGGAGGCGGATCTTGGTGTCTTGCGTGACCATCTCGACCATGCCGCCCTGCTCCGCGAAGTTGGAAATATCGCTGACGGTCAGCATGGGGCGTTGCTGGCATCGCGCCAAAATTCGGGAGAGGCGGTCCTTCTCCGACTGCGAGATGAACAACGCGTCGCATTCGGCGATTTCGGCCAACGATTCGAGGCGTTTGGCGACGACGGGGCGTGCGCCGACCTTTTCGCCCTGAAGAGCCACATCGAGTTTGCGTCCGAAAGGGTCGTCACCGAGCACGCCGATGACCAGGGGGCCGGACGGCGCCGGCTGGGGCCACTCGATGAAGCGCGTGAAGTTTAGCAGAAAGACGGCCTTGACCGTGTATTCCCCGTGTTCCTCGGCGGCCTGGCTGACCAGTCCGGTGAAACAGAAGAACAGGAGCGCGAGGTGCCGCGCTCTGTTCGGGAGGAAACGCATGAAGGAAGCAGCGAGAGCCATGGGGCCTGTCGGACCGGATGGAGTCGAGGACCCAAAACAAACCGGTCGCCGGGCAGCGTGTTGCGGACTTCGCCAATTGCAACCGGAGGGGAAAAACGATCGTCGTTTTTCGCCGGGGAGGGGCCCGGGGGGCGAGTTCACCGAGATTACCACGGAGGGATTTGCGGAGGCAAAAGGCAGCTGCAACCTCGTGGCCATGGAGCCTTCGAAACTGATTTTCGCCTGCGTCGCCTTGGGCGGTGCCGTGCTCGCAACCGGTGTTTTCGCGGCCGGGCGTGTTTATGAAAATCCCTCGCACGATCCGGCGAACTGGACGTGGAATGTGCCGGATCCGGTGAAAGGCGTGCGGCATGGCGAGGTGCACAGCGTCGCGATGAATCGAACCGTTGGATACAACATCTATTTGCCGCCCGGTTACGAAAGCGCGCCCGAGCGGCGGTATCCGGTGGTGTATTTTCTGCATGGCGCGACCGGCACGGAGAAATCGGATTGCGGATTCGCGCGAATCGTAGCGGCCGAGATCGCGGCTGGAACGATCGGAGAGGTGATCTACGTTTTCCCCAATGGCGGTGCGCGCAGCCGCTACGCCGACTGGCCGGATGAAAACGTGAAGGCCGAGACCTGGATCATGAAGGAGCTGATTCCGCATATCGACGCGGAGTATCGGACAATCGGCACCGCGGCGGCCCGGGCGGTCACGGGGTTCTCGATGGGAGGTGACGGCAGCGTGCGGCTCGCGACGAAATATCCTGGGGTGTTTTGCGCGGCGGCGTCGATGGCGGGCGCGTTTGGTTGGAATGTCGATGACGCGAGCGGGGAGAAGGACACGGCGTTTCGATGGTCCTCCCAGCACACGGAAAGGTTGAAGGACCGGCTGGCGTTGAAGTTCGTCTGTGGCAGCGCGGACCGGCTGTTGAACAATCATCATCGGTTCCTTGCTCACCTCGACGAGTTGAAGCTGGGCTACGTCTACACGGTGCATCCGGAGGTCGGCCACAATCTTGGCAAGCTAACGGAGCTCTCGGGGCCGGAGATCATCCGCTGGCTGGCCACGAAGTATCAGCCGGCGACGGAGTAGGAAGCGGGGCATAAAAAAGGCCGACACGGGGAGTGTCGGCCTGAGAAGGGAGAAAAGGCGTTCGGGGTCAGTTGCGACCGGCTCTGCCGCCGCGTTTCGACTTTGCTTCGATGAACTCGCGGATGACGTCCATGCGCTGACGGACGCGATCCTCTTCCTCGATTTCCTCGCTGGAGCGGATGGCTTCGTGCTTGGCCATCGCTTTGCGAATCTTGGAGAGGGCGAGGTATTCGAGCTGCCGAATGCGTTCGCGGGTTACGTGGAAGCGTTTGCCGACTTCCTCGAGCGTGAGCTCGTCCTTGCCGTCGAGGCCGAAACGCAGACGGATGATTTCCGCTTCGCGTTCGTCCAGGGAGGCGACCATGGCGTGGAGGTCGGAGTTGAGATTCTTGTCGCGGAGACCGTCGTAAGGGCTCACGGCATTGTCGTCGCCGACGATCTCGCCGAAGGTCGCCGAGTCGCCCTCCTCGCCGACGGGCGCGTCGAGCGAGGCGGGGCGGACGCTGACGGACTTCAGATGCGCAACCTTGCTGGTCGGGATCTGAAGCTCGATCGCCAACTCCTCGTCGGTGGGCTCGCGGCCAAGTTCCTCGGTGAGGGCCATGGCGGTGCGGCGCATCTTGGAGATCTTGTCGACCAGGTGAACGGGCAGGCGGATGGTTTTCGACTGGTTGGCGAGAGCGCGCTTGATCGACTGCTTGATCCACCACGCGGCGTAGGTGGAGAGCTTGCCGCCTTTGCGCGGGTCGAAGCGTTCGACCGCCTTGATGAGGCCGATGTTGCCTTCGCTGATGAGGTCGAGGAGCGGCAGGCCAAAGTCCTTGTAGTCCATCGCGATTTTCACGACGAGACGGAGGTTGGCCTTGATCATGTGATCGCGGGCGGCCTTGTCGCCTCGGCGGATGCGTTTCGCCAACGCGATCTCCTCGTCGATCGTCAGGAGAGGAGTTTTGCCGATTTCCTGGAGATAGAGTTGGAGGTTGCTGCGGTCGCCGTGGGCAATTTGTTCGGCGGGCGCGCGGTCCGGTTTCTCCAAGAAAGAGGGCGGTGCGTCCGGTAACTCGATTGCCGTCGGAACAAAGGTCTCCGACGTGGTGCCGGTGGAAAGGGTCTTGTTCTTGAGGGGCATGATTCTTGTGAAGGTTAGAAGCGGTGGGCTTTCAGTTTGTTCCCAACCCGTAGCGGAAGACGTTCCAGTTAGAGATACGCGGCTACTCCTAGGAAGTTACGCGGGAATACGCCTGAGGGCGGTAGAATGTGGCCCAGGGGCAGGGGCGCGGCGCGACAGGCTGGCGCAGGCGAACGGGGGGAGTTGCGCGGGGTTGCGCAGGGGGCATGCACTCCGGGTTGACCCGTGCGCGTTAAAACTGTTCGGCCATGGCCACCGCTTTGAAAAGGGCAGAGGCCTTGCTGATGGTCTCCTGATATTCGGAGGCGGGGATCGAATCGGCGACGACGCCCGCGCCGGCCTGGATATGGATCTGGCCGTTTTTCAGCAGGGCGGTGCGGAGCATGATGCAGGTGTCCATGTTGCCGTCGTATCCGAAATAGCCGAGGGCGCCCGCGTAGAAGCCGCGCTGCGTGGGTTCGTAGGAGGCGATGATCTGCATCGCGCGGATTTTCGGCGCGCCCGTGACAGTGCCGGCGGGGAAAGTCGCGCGCATCAGATCGTAGGCGCTGCGGCCCGGAGCGATGTCGCCTTCGACCTGCGAGACGATGTGCATCACATGCGAGTAGCGTTCGATGACCATCAACTCGGGCACGCGGATCGAACCGTAACGGCAGACGCGGCCGATGTCGTTGCGGGCGAGATCGACGAGCATGAGGTGCTCGGCGCGTTCTTTTTCGTCGGCGAGGAGGTCCTTTTCGAGAGCGGCGTCCTCGGCGGGGGTGGCACCGCGTTTGCGCGTGCCGGCGATGGGCCGGATTTCGACGAGGCCGTCGGTGAGCCGCACGTGAACCTCAGGCGAGGCGCCGACGATGGAGAAATCGCCCGCCTCGAGGATGAACATGTAGGGAGACGGGTTCACCGTGCGGAGCGCGCGATAGAGATCGAGGGGCGATTTCGAGAACGCGCGCGAGAAACGCTGCGACGGCACGAACTGGATGATGTCGCCGGCGCGGATGTATTCCTTGCCGTCGTCGACGACGCTTTCGAAGCGCTCCCGGGTGAAATTCCCGGCGGGAACCGACGGCTTTGCGGGTTCGATCAGCGGCGCGGGAGCGATCTCGCGCGGATGTTTCAAAATTGCGTAAAGATGCTCGAGCTCGACGACCGCGCGGTCGTAGGCGGCGGCGGCATCGCCGTCGACGTGGGCGTTGACGCAGAGGCGGAGCGTCTGTTTCGCGCGATCGAAGATCAGCAGCGAGTCCGACAACATGAAATAGAGCAGGGGCGTGCCGAGTTCGTTGGCGGGGGCCACCGGGACGCTCGGTTCGACGCGGCTGACGTATTCGTAGGCGACGAAGCCGACGGCGCCGCCAGTGAAGCGCGGCAAGCCGGGCAGGGAGACCGGGCGGTAGCCGCGCATTTCGGCTTCGATCAGCGCGAGTGGGTCGGCGGGGGTCGGCAGCGTTTGCGAGGGCTGGCCGGGAATGCGGATTTCGGTCGTCTCGGGACCGCAGATGAAAACCTTGCGCGGGCGGCAGCCGATGAAGCTGTAGCGCGAGAGCGTCTCGCCGCCTTCGACGGATTCGAGCAGGTAGGATGGACCGGCTTCCTTGAGTTTGGCGTAAGCGGAGACGGGGGTCTCGAAATCCGCCATCAGGTCGGTGCAGACGGGGATGACGTTGCCCTGGGTGGCGAGTTCAACGAACGCGTCTCGGCTCGGATGGATGTTCATCGGCGAGTCGGGCTTATGCGGTTGGGCTCGCGGCGCGGCAAGGCGATAGAGCGCGGGTAAACTGTAGCGGCGATTCGCGTGCGCCGTTGTGAAGGTCGGGAGGACGATGCCGAAAAGCCCGCGCTTTTCGCGGCTCACTTCACTCGACCGTGACGGACTTCGCGAGGTTGCGGGGCTTGTCGACGTCGCAACCGCGCTCGACCGCGATGTAGTAGCTGAGGAGTTGCACCGGGATCGCGGCGACGATCGGCAGGACGGCCTCGTGGCAGGCGGGAATTGGAATCACTTCGTCGGCGAGGCCGCGGGGCAGTTCGGTGCCTTCGGTGACGATCGCGATGATCGGGCCCTTGCGGGCTTTGATCTCCTGCATCGAGGAGACGACCTTGTTGAAGATCTCGGTCTGAGGGGCGAAGACCACGCTCGGGCATTTTTCGCTGATGAGGGCGATCGGGCCGTGTTTCATCTCGGCCGCCGGATACCCTTCGGCGTGGATGTAGGAGATTTCCTTCAGCTTCAGCGCGCCTTCGAGGGCCAGCGGGAAAAGCGACAGGCGGCCCAGGAAAAGCATGTCGGTGGCGTCGGCGAAGCGTTTGGCGATTTCGCGGATGTGCGCGGCTTGCTGAAGCGCACGGCGGACGAGATCGGGCGCGCCTTTCAACGCGTTCACGTATTGCACGCCGTCGGTGAAGCTCATGTCGCGCATGCGGCCGAGGTAGAGCGCGAGCATGGCGCCGATGAGGATTTGCGACGTGAACGCTTTTGTAGACGCGACGCCGATTTCGGGGCCGACGTGCTGATAGATGCCGCCATCGGCCTCGCGCGCGATGCTCGAGCCGACGACGTTGCTCACGGCGAGGGCGCGGTGACCCTTGCGTTTGGCTTCGCGGAGAGCGGCGAGCGTGTCGATCGTTTCGCCGGACTGGCTCATCACAAAGAAGAGCGTGCGGGGATCGAGGGGGGCGTTGCGGTAGCGGAATTCCGAGGCGTAATCGACCTCGACGGGCAGTCGCGCGAAGCGCTCGATGAGATGTTCAGTGACGAGGCAGGCATGCCAGGCGGTGCCGCAGGCGCAGAAGAGAAAGCGGTCGATCTGCCGGAGCTCGCCGGCGGTGACGTTGAGGCCGCCGAACTGGGCGGTGCTGCCGTCGGCGGAGAAGCGGCCGCGCATCGCGTTTTCGAGCGCGAGAGGCTGCTCGAAAATTTCCTTCTCCATGAAGTGCGCGAAATCGCCTTTTTCCGCGTCGGTGATGGACCACGTGATCTTGTCGACGACAGGCGAAACGTCGGCCTGATCGCGCGTGGTGATCGAGAACGTCGTCGGCGTGAGATGCACGAGCTCGCCGTCTTTCAAGTAGACGACATTTTGCGTGCGGCTGATCAGCGCGGAGGCGTCGGACGCGAGGATGAATTCTCCATCGCCGACGCCGAGGATAAGCGGTGAGGCTTCGCGCGCGGCGACGATTTCGCCGGGGAAATCGACGCAGAGGACGGCGATGCCGTAAGTGCCTTCGACGTGGAGGAGGGCTTTGCGCACGCTTTCGAGAAAGCGGTTTTGGCCGTTTTGGTCTTCGGGCTCCTTCGCGTAGTGATACGCGATCAAGTTGCACAGCGCCTCGGTGTCGGTCTGAGATTCGAACGTATAGCCCTTGCCCAGAAGGAAGGTTTTCATCTGGGCGTAGTTTTCGATGACGCCGTTGTGGATCATCGCGAACTTGCCGTCGCTGCTGACGTGCGGGTGGGCGTTGGCGTCGGTGACGCCGCCGTGGGTGGCCCAGCGCGTGTGGCCGATGCCGGTGGTGCCGGCGAAGTGACGGCGGGCGGTGTCCTTTACGAGGGCCTCCACGCGTCCCACCTTTTTCGCTACATCCAGCTTGCGACCCTGCAAAATACAAATTCCTGAGGAGTCATAGCCCCGATACTCGAGCCGCTTGAGCCCCTCCAAGATGATTGCAGATGCTTTCTGCTTACCGACATAGCCAACGATTCCGCACATATTTTCAGCTTTTAGTCTGGCGAAGTAAGCGCCTCGGATAAACGTGCTTCAAGGTTTAAACCCCGAAACATTTTGAACATGCCTCCTCAGAAACGCGTGCTCGCCGTGGTCATGGGTGGTGGTCGCGGCACCCGTCTTCATCCGCTCACCCAAGAGCGTTGCAAACCTGCCGTGCCGCTCGCGGGCAAGTATCGCCTCGTCGATATCCCGATCAGCAACTGCATCAACTCCGACATCAACCGGATCTTTGTCCTGACGCAGTTCAACACCGCCTCGCTGCACCGTCATATTCAGACGACCTACCATTTCGATCCTTTCGGTGGCGGGTTCGTCGACATTCTCTCGGCGGAGCAGACGGAGAAGAGTGTTGACTGGTATCAAGGCACGGCGGACGCGGTGCGGCGCAATCTCCTGCATTTTCGCGCGTTCCCGCACGATCTCGTGCTGATCCTCTCGGGCGACCAGCTCTACCGCATGGATTTTCGCGAGATTCTCGATCATCACGTGCGCACCGGCGCGGATGTGACGCTCGCGGCGGTGCCGTTTGGCGTCTCGAAGGTTGAGGGGCTCGGTTTGATCGGCGTGCACGACGATCTCTCGATCGAGCGATTCGTGGAAAAACCCAAAGACCCTGAAATCATCGCGGGTCTCGCGCTCGGTCCGGCGATCGAAGCGACGTTGAAGACTCCGTCCGACGAGAAGCGCTGCCTGGCTTCGATGGGTATTTATGTCTTCAACCGATCCGTTCTCGCGGACGCGCTGGAGAATACGCAGGCCGACTTCGGCAAGGAGATCATTCCGGGCCTGCTCGGGAAGAAGAAGCTCTTCGCCTACATCTTCGAAGGCTATTGGGAGGACATCGGAACGGTGCACGCGTTCTTCGCCGCGAATCTCGCGCTGGCGCAGCCGTTGCCGCCGTTCAACTTCTTCGAGCCGACCGCGCCGATCTACACGCAGGACCGCTATCTGCCGGCGTCGAAACTCAACCGCTGCGACATCGACCACGTGGTGATCGGCGACGGCGCGATCCTCACCGACTCGCGGCTCAAGCACTGCGTGCTCGGCATTCGTTCCTATGTCGGCGAAGGCTGCGATCTCGAGGACGTGGTGATGATGGGCGCCGACTATTACGAGACGGCGGACCAACTCGCTGCGAACGTCGAGCAAGGCCGCCCGCATCTCGGGTTGGGCAAACGCTGCCGGGTGCGCCACGCAATCATCGACAAAAATGCCCGCATCGGCGACGACTGCGTGTTGACGGCGGAAGGCAAGGCCGACGGCACCTACGCGAATGGAAACGTGATCATTCGCGACGGCGTGCTGTGCGTCACCAAAGGTGCGATCTTGCCGCCGGGAACAGTGGTGTAATTGCAGCCCGGCGTTCCTGCCGGGCTGGTGTTAAGGAGCGGGGCCATCAAACCTGGCGACGAAGCCGGGTTTGAGCGGCGGCTTCATTTGCGGCGTGAGACGGCGATCAATGCCACGCCGGCGACCACGAGAAAAAGCGAATAAAAGGTTCCCCGGCTGAGGCCGAGGATGAGGCCGGCGTCGGGTTCGCGAAACAGTTCGCCGATCGCACGCGCGATCGCATAGAGCAGGAAGAACTCGCCGGAGAGCCGGCCGGGCGAAGTCCGGATGACATCGGTTTTCCAAAAACGCCACTGCATGATCGCCAGCAGGACGGCGCCTTCGAGAACGGCTTCGTAAAGTTGCGAAGGATGCCGCGGCACGAGTGGTTCAGGGCTGTTGGGAAAGATAACAGCCCACGCGACGTCGGCGGGTTTGCCCCACAATTCGCCGTTGATGAAATTTGCCACGCGACCGAACAGGAGTCCCGCCGCCGCGACCGATGTCACCAGATCGCCGAGATGCAGAAACGGGATCTTCTGCGCGCGCGCGAACCAGGCGAGCGCCACGGCCACGCCGATCATGCCGCCGTGACTCGCCATGCCGCCTTCCCACACGCGGAAGAAACTCAGCGGATCGCGCAGCAGGCTGCCGGGATCGTAGAGGAGGAACGATCCAAGGCGTCCGCCGATCATCACGCCCAGCACAAGCGCGATCATCAGATCCGAGATTTTCGCGGCGGGAAGTTGTGAGCGACCGGCTTTCCAATACAGCGACAGCAGCCACGCGCCGGCCAGAAAACCGAGGAGATAGGCGACGCCGTAATAGCGAATGCCGAAGTTTTCGGAGAACTGGATGAGAAAGGGATCCCAGTCATGCACCCAGTAAGCGAGCGGCAGGGGGAGGATCGGCGAAGCGGGCATGGATGAAAACGCGACGGACGCAGGGCGAAGGTTTCCCGTCCGGCGCCTGAGAACAAACTCAATCTGACCGACCGCGAACGCAGCCAACGATGCGGCGGAGCGAAAAAGCTGTTGCGGGGCGCGCGCGCGGGGCGCGTAGTTCGGCCATGAGCGAGTTGAAACGCACTCCGTTGCGCGACTTTCATGCGGCCCACGGCGCCCGCCTGGTCGACTTCGCCGGCTGGGAGATGCCGGTGCAATACCGCAGCATCTTGGAGGAGCACAAAGCCGTGCGCCGGGCCGCGGGGCTCTTCGACGTGAGCCACATGGGCGAAGTGGACGTCCGCGGGCCCGATGCCGCGCGCTTCCTCGACCGGCTGGTGACGAACGATGTCGCGAAGCTCTTTCCCGGCCGCGTGCTTTACTCGCCGATGTGCCTTCCGAGCGGCGGCGTGGTGGACGATCTGCTCGTCTACATGCGCGCGCCGAACGATTATTTCCTCTGCGTCAACGCGAGCAATGTCGCGAAGGACGTCGCATGGATGAGGGAGCAGGCGGCGGGTTTTGACGTGGCGATTAACGATCGATCCGACGACTACGGTCTGCTCGCGATCCAGGGGCCACGGGCGGCGGAGATCGTGCAATCGCTGACCGGCGCAAAGCTCGGCGTCGTGAAATACTATCATTTCACGGAAGGCACGGTGGCGGGGGTGCACTGCCTGATCAGTCGCACGGGTTACACCGGCGAAGATGGTTTCGAATTGTATCATGCGGCGGGCGACTCGGTCGCGCTGGCGGAAGCGTTGTTGTCGGCGGGCGCCCCGCATGGGCTCGAATTGGCGGGGCTGGGCGCGCGGGACAGCCTGCGGTTGGAAGCGGGGTATCCGCTTTATGGGCACGAACTCTCCGCCGCGATTTCGCCGCTGGCGGCGGGGCTGGGGTGGACGGTGAAATTCGACAAGAGCGGCGATTTCAACGGCCGGGCCGCGCTTCTGTCCGAAAAACAGGGCGGGCTCGCCCAAAAGGTCGTGTTTTTTAAAACCGGCGATCGCCGCATCGTGCGCGCCGACTCGCCGGTGTTGGACGCCAGCGGAGCGACGATCGGCCGGGTGTTGTCCGGCACCCTGTCGCCGATGCTCAACGAAGCGATCGGGTCTGCGCTCGTGCCGGTCGCATCGGTGGCCGCGCCGCTCTTTGTCGATATCCGGGGGACACGGCTCGCGTTGCAGGTCGTCAAACCGCCTTTCGTGGCGCTCGGGGCAAAATAGGGCAGGAGGATGCTTGCGCGCGCAGGCAAGTCCGGGCACACCGGATTATTCCCCTTCCGGGTCCTCCATTTTACATGAGCAACATTCCCACGGATCTCCGCTACGCGAAGTCTCACGAGTGGCTCCGGCTCGAGAGCGACGGCACCGCGACGATCGGCATCACCGATTACGCGCAAAACTCCCTTGGCGACATCACTTACGTGCAGTTGCCCAAGATCGGGGCGGAATATCAGGCGGGGCAGACGTTTGGCGCGGTAGAATCCGTGAAGGCTGCGAGCGATCTTTATTCGCCTGTTTCGGGTGAGGTGCTGGCGGTGAACCATCACTTGGAAAACACGCCCGAGCTCGTGAATCAGGCGCCTTATGGCGACGGCTGGATGCTAAAGCTGCGGTTGTTCAACCCGGCCGAAGCGACGGCGCTGCTCGATCCGGCGCTCTACGAGCAGACCCTGGAGTGATCGAACGGCGGGGCAGCTCGCGGCAGCCGAACGCGTTGCGCGGCCATTGAGCGAAGCACGCATCTTTCGAACGAAGGACGCGTCAGGCGCGGCACTTCCTGACACATTCGTCAGGTGAGACTTTCATGTCATTTTCCAGAATCATCCTCACCGGCTTGCTGCCCGCCCTTTTGCTGGCCGGATGCACTAAGAAAGAAGCGGTCGCCGTGCGAACCTCCGATCAGGTCCAACCGGTGGAAGTCACCGCGGTCACGCGCCAGGATCTCGCCGAGACTTTGAACCTCGTCGGCTCCGTCGCCGCGAACGAATCTGCCACGATTCGTCCCGAGATCGCCGGGCTCGTGCGCACGATTCACTTCGAGGAAGGCCAGGCGGTGCAGAAAGGGCAGCTGCTCGTGAAAATCGACGACGCGGAACTGCGGGCGCAGTTCGCGCAGAGCGAAGCGCGTTTCCAGCTCGCGGAGCTCAATCTCAAACGCGCCGAGCGGTTGGGCGAGAGTCAGAGCAACAGCGTGGCGGACGTCGATCGTGCGCGGTCGGAATTCGCGTCGGCAAAATCCGAGCTCGAGCTGATTCGCGTGCGGCTCGAGCGGTCGGAGGTTCGCGCGCCGTTCGATGGTGTGTTGGGCGCGCGCACGCTCTCGCCGGGCGACTACGTGACCTCGCAATCGATCATCACGAGCATCGATGACCTGAGCCGGTTGAAGATCGATTTCCAGGTGCCGGAGCGTTTCACGGGCAAAGTGAAGCCGGGCACCACGTTCAAGGTGCGATCGGCTGCTTTGCCGACGGGAGCCGAGCTCAATGGAGAGGTTTATTTCGTCGCTGCGGTGGTGGATCGCGCGACGCGCTCGAGCGAGGTGAAGGGCTTCGTGAACGTGACGGGCGCGGGTTTGAAGCCGGGGATGTTCACCAACATCGAGCTCGTGCTGGACGTGCGGCGTGGGATTCTGACCGTGCCGGAAGGCGCGATCCTGACGACGACCAGCGGCACGCAGCTGGTGACGATCAAGGACGTCGATGGCCAGGCGACGGCGGATTTCGTGCCGGTGCGGCTGGGGTTGCGGGCGAAGGGCGTGGTGGAGATCAATCCGCTGCGCGGCGAGTTGTCGGAGAGCACGAACGTGGTCGCGTCAGGCGTCGGCGCCTTGATCCTGTTTCAAGGTGCGAAGGTGCAGCCGCGGCCACAGGTGACGGAGCTCCGCACGGCGGCCCTGCCATGATTCTCTCGGATGTTTCCATTCGGCGCCCGGTGGTCTGTCTCGTGGCGTCGATCCTCGTGGTTTTGATCGGACTGCTGTCGTTCAAGCAACTCGCGGTGCGCGAGTATCCGAACATCGATTCACCGATCGTTTCGGTGCAGACGACGTATCCGGGGGCATCGGCGGAAGTGGTCGAATCGAAGATCACCGAACCGCTGGAGAAGGAAATTTCCTCGATCGACGGCATTCGCGTGGTGCGGTCGGTGTCGCGCGAGCAGCAGTCGGACATCACGGTCGAATTCACCTTGAAGCGGGACGTGAACGAAGCGGCCAACGACGTGCGCGATCGTGTGAGTCGAGCGCGCGGCCGTCTGCCGGATGAGGTGCTCGAGCCGCAGGTCACGAAGACCGAGGCGGACGCGGATCCGATTCTGGCGTTTTCGCTGAATTCGGAGCGTTATTCGCGGCAGGAGCTTTACGACATCGCGGAGCGTTTCGTGGTGCAACGCATCCAAACCGTGCCCGGCGTCGGCGCGGTGCAGATCCGCGGGCCGCGTTACGCGATGCGGCTGTGGATCGATTCGGATCGCATGGCGGCGTATGGGTTGACGGTGGCGGATGTGGAGCGGGCGCTGCATCAGCAGAATGTCGAGATCCCCGGCGGCCGCATCGAATCGGTGACGCGCGAGTTTACGGTGCGCACGCAGGGCAACATGACGGAAGTGGCGGATTTCGAGAATCTGATCCTCGCGGTGCGCGGCGGTTACCAGGTGAAGTTTTCCGACATCGGGAGCGTCGAACTCGGAAAGAACGACTATCGCGGGGAGAGTTTTTTCCGCGGGCGGCCGACGATCGGCGTGCAGGTGTTTCGGCAATCGCAGTCCAACCTGCTCAATCTCGCCGACGGCGTGAAAGGGCAGATTCCGCATATCATGGCCGACCTGCCGGAGGGCGTGAGCATCGACATCGGTTTCGACAGTTCGGTGTTCGTCGATCGTTCGGTGAAGGAGGTCTACAAAACGCTGTGGGAGGCGGCGGCGCTGGTGATCCTGATGATCTTTGTGTTTCTGCGCGACTGGCGCGCGACGTTGATCCCGCTGCTCGCGATTCCGGTGTCGGTGATCGGCTCGTTCGCGATCATGAGCTGGCTCGGGTTTTCGCTGAACGTGCTGACGTTGCTCGCGCTCGTGCTGGCGGTTGGCCTCGTCGTCGACGATGCGATCGTGATGTTGGAAAACATTTATCGGCGCATCGAGAACGGCGAGGAGCCGATCGCGGCGGCGGTGCATGGCGCCCGGCAGGTGGCGTTCGCGATCATCGCGACGACGCTGACGCTCGCGGCGGTGTTTCTGCCGGTGGCGTTTCAGTCGGGGCAGACGGGGCGGCTGTTTTTCGAATTTGGTGTGACGCTGGCGATTGCGGTGATGGTTTCGGCGTTCGTCGCGCTCACGCTCACGCCGATGCTGAGCTCGCGCATGCTAAAATCGAAGGTGATCGACGGAAAGCGGCGCCACGGCTGGCTCTACGAGAAAACGGAACCGTTTTTCGAAAAGATAAATGGAGTTTACGCATCGATGCTGCGCGGTGCTTTGAAAGGTAAAGGGTGGGTGATCGCGGGTTCGGTGGCGATCGTCGCGCTCGGGCCGGTGCTCTATCTGAAGCTGCAGCGTGAGCTCACGCCGCTGGAGGATCGCAGCATGTTCCGGGCGCAGTTCATCGCGCCGGTCGGCTCGACGCCGGCCTACGCTCATTATTACGCGGGCAAGATGGAGCAGATGATTCTCGAGATTCCTGAGATGGAGCGGACGTTTCGGCGCAGCGGAGACGGGAATCGCGCGTTCATGTTTGCGACATTGAAACCGTGGGAGGAGCGCGAACGAAAGACGCAGGACATCCTGCTCGAACTACGAAACAAATTTCGCAACGAGATCACGGGCGGGCAGGCGGCACCGATCGCGCCGCGGCCGTTTGGCCAGCGCGGCGGCGGCTCGGGCGTGCAGATGGTTTTGCAAGGTTCGGATTTCGACCGGCTGCAGGAGCTGGGTGAACAGATGCTGGGATCGATGCGCGAGAGCCCGATGTTCTTTCAGCCGCGCCTCGATCCTTCGCCGACGAAGCCGCAGCTCGATGTGCGCATCGACCGGGCGAAGGCGGCGGACTT
The DNA here is from genome assembly GCA_023430565.1 of Verrucomicrobiota bacterium. Lineage (GTDB taxonomy): Bacteria > Verrucomicrobiota > Verrucomicrobiia > Opitutales > Opitutaceae > Opitutus. The sequence continues at coordinate 27,056 of JAEZAD010000145.1, read as the reverse complement.
GAATGTGCCGGTGTCGGCGATCGCATCGACGCTCGAGACGCTCTTCGGCGGGAAACGCGTGACGACCTTTCAGCGCGGCAGCCAGGAGTTCGATGTGGTGGTGCAGGTGGCGGACGAAGATCGGGTGACGCCCTCGGACCTCGGCCGCGTTTACGTGAAATCCGAAACGGGCAGCCTCGTGCAGCTCACGAATCTGGTGCAGGCGAATGAAAACGTGGTGCCGGAGAATTATCCGCATTTCGCGCGATTGCGGGCGGTGACGGTCTCGGCGCAGCTGTCGGGCGATGCGACAATCGGCGATGCCGTCGACTTCATGCGGAGCCGCGCTGACGCATTGCTGCCGGCGGGCTATACGTATGCGTGGGATGGCGAGACGCGCGAATATGTGGAGAGCGCGAGCGACACGTGGATGCTGTTCATTCTGGCGCTCGTATTCACATTCTTGATTCTCGCCGCGCAGTTCGAGTCGTGGCTGCATCCGATGACGATCTTCACGGGCATCTTCCTTGCGCTGGCAGGCGGGGTGATTGTGCTTTATTGCACGCGTTTCTGGGGGCCGGCGATGACCGACAATCTGTATTCGCGGTTTGGTCTGATCATGCTGATCGGACTCGTGGCGAAGAACGGAATCTTGATCGTGGAATTCGCGAACGAACTCCAACTCCAAGGCCGCAATGCTTTCGACGCTGCGTATGAAGCGGCGATCCTGCGATTCCGGCCGATTCTGATGACGGCGATCGCGACGATCCTCGGTGCGGTGCCGATTGCGTTCGCGAGTGGTGCGGGAGCGGAGAGCCGTAATCCGATGGGAATCGTGATCGTAGGCGGGCTGAGCATCGCGACGTTCCTCACGCTGTTCGTGGTGCCGATCTGTTACATCCTGGTCGACCGGCTGTGCGTGAAAGTCACCGGACACTCGAGCGCGCACGGATTGAAGAAAGCGCAGGAGATCGAGCGGGTGACGACGGCGGAGCCCGCGGTGGAAGCGGTCGGCGCGGGTCGGTGAGGAGCAGGGGTTGAGTGAAACGAAAAAGCCCGCGGGTGAAATCGCCGGCGGGCTTTGAAAAGGAGCGAAGCGAGCTTCGCTTACTGCTGCTGCTTGTTGGCCTTGGCGGCCTTCATGCGGGCGCCGTTGTCGAGGATGCGCTTCCGGAGGCGGAGGCTCTTCGGCGTGACTTCCAGGAGTTCGTCGGCGGCGATGTATTCGATCGAGCGCTCGAGCGAAAGCTTGGTCGCAGGCGTGAGGCCGGCGGCGACGCCTTCGCCTTGGGAGCGGAAGTTGGTGAGCTTCTTTTCGCGAACGGCGTTGATGGCGATGTCTTCGTTGCGCGGATTTTCGCCGACGATCATGCCTTCGTAAACCTGCTCGCCGGGGCTAACGAAGAGCTTGCCTCGCTCCTGGCACATCACGAGGGCGTAAGCGGTGGTTTCGCCCGCTTCGGTGGCGATGAGCGTGCCCGTGATACGCGTGAGGACTTCGCCGGCATAGGGGCCGTATTCCTTGAACAAGTGCGAGGTGACGCCGCGGCCGGAGGTGGCGTTGATCACGTCGATTTCGAGACCGATGAGGCCGCGCGTCGTGATATTCGCTTCAATCATGGTCGAATGCGCGAGCTTCTCCATGTTGGTGAGCTGGCCTTTGCGGTTGGCCAGATTTTGCATGACGGAGCCGACGCACTCGTCGGGCACTTCGATCCAGACGGTTTCGTAGGGTTCGAGGCGCTCGCCGTTCGGGCCCTTCTTTTCGATCACGGTGGGACGCGAGACGAGGAGCTCGTAGCCTTCGCGGCGCATCGTTTCGACGAGGACCGCGACCTGCATGGCGCCGCGGGCGCGGACGTTGAAGACGCCGGCTTTCTCGGAGTCGCTGATGTAGATGGAGACGTTCGTCTTCAGTTCGCGCATGAGGCGCTCGCGAAGCTGGCGGGAGGTGACGAGCTTGCCTTCCTGACCGACGAGCGGGCCGTCGTTGACGGAGAACTGCATCTCGAGCGTCGGCGGATCGATCTGCGTGAAAGGGAGGGCGTGGGCGTCTTCGTTGATCGCGAGGGTGTCGCCGATGTCGACGTCCTCGAAGCCGGAGAGGCCGACGATGTTGCCGGCGACGGCCGAATCGACTTCGCGCTGACCGAGGCCGGTGAACTCGAAGATCTTGGTGATCTTGGCGCGGACCTTTTTGCCGTTGTCGGCGTGGCGGACGACGAAGATGTTGTCGCCGACTTTGACGGTGCCACCGAGGATCTTGCCGACGGCGATACGGCCGACGTAGTCGCTCCAATCGATGTTGGAGACGAGCATGTGAAACGGTTCGTCGGGTTTCGCGAACGGCGGCGGGACGTGCTCGATGATCGTCTGGAAGAGAGGCGTCATGTCCTTCTTCTCTTCGCCGAGATGATACATCATGTAACCGTCGCGGCCGGAACCGTAGACGACGGGCGCGTCGAACTGCTCCTCGGTGGCGTTGAGCTCCATGAGGAGCTCGAGCACCTTATCATACATCTTGGCGGGGTCGGCGTTTTCGCGGTCGATCTTGTTGATGACGATCACGACCTTGAGGCCGTGGGCGAGGGCTTTGCGGAGGACGAAACGGGTTTGGGCCTGGGGGCCGTCGTAGGCGTCGATGACGAGGAGAACGCCGTCGACCATGCGGAGGGCGCGCTCGACCTCGCCGCCGAAGTCGGCGTGGCCGGGGGTGTCGAGAATGTTGATGATCTTGTCGTTCCAGTGAACGGACGTGTTCTTCGCCTTGATGGTGATGCCCTTTTCCTTCTCGAGATCCATCGAGTCCATCGCGCGCTCTTCGACGTGCTGATTGGCGCGGAAGACGCCGCCTTCCTTGAGGAGTTTGTCGACGAGGGTGGTCTTCCCATGGTCGACGTGGGCGATGATGGCGATGTTGCGGATGTTCTGGTTCATTGGCGGCGGACGTTCTGGCTTTGGAAAAAGGGGAAGAACGTGCGGACCGGCAGGAATGAACGCAAGGACGAAGCCGGGGACGGATGGCTGAGCCTTTTTTCAGAGTTCCTGAGTTCCAGATTCAGAATTTTAATCTGGAACTCAGGAAAGCTGGAACGAGCCCTGGCAGTCGAAGGGCTGAAAGCGGGCGAGGGCGCATGTTGCCGTTTTATAGAGTTCCGGAGGAACGCTGGAACGAGCCCCGGACATTTCGGTGGTCGTCGGTTGTGACAGCGAGTGGGTGCTGAACCGTGCCGGCATTCCCAAGAGTGTTGAAGTCGGCGACGATGATGGCTGCGCAGTTTTCCAGAGTTCCAGATTCGGAATTTTAATCTGGAACTCAGGAACACTGGAACGAGCCCCGGCATTCCACGGGGTGGAAGTCGGCAGAGTCCCAGATTCAGAACTTCGTCTGTCTCGAAAAACAATAAGGCCCCGGAACCTTGCGGTTCCGGGGCCAAATTTGGGGGTGGGCGTTCGCCACGCGCTCTTTCCCATCGGCACACTGTTGGGCGCCTCGCTTTCGCGGGCCGTGTGCTCCCCGACGCCACTCTCCGCGGCATGCGGATGTCTCGGTCTCATGGCGGGACCGTTCCGACCGTTTCCGGTCGAAATCTATCGAGTGAGGCCTCTTCGCCCGGTTCGGACGCTTCCTGCCGGAAGCGGCACGCCAGACGAGGTGCGGACACGCCTGCAATTTCCAATCTCTCGCGTCGGCACCTTTACCACGGGGACGGCTCCGGCTTGTGGCTGGACGTTGGCCCCGCGTTACGGGTCTGACCTCTTAACTCTCAGGTTGCATTCGTCTTTGCAGTGGGGTGACGCGGTTTTTCACGCCGCCCCAATCGAGGAGGTTCGCGGGCTTTGCCAGGCTCGCTCTCTCCCCGCAATCGTGCCTCCCTTGCGCGCCCTGCTTGTGCGAGCAAGCGGGGCCTTTTGGCGGGGTCGTCCCGCCGGGAAACGCGACTGCGTTCTGGTCTGCGCAGTAGCAACCAAAACCCTCTGGGGTAACTGCGTCCGCGCACAGGTCGAAACGTCCTGTGGGCGTGACTCGGCTCGCGGGCGGTTTCTGATCGCCGCTCGCCGCTCAGCTCCTGATTCGTGCTAAACTGACCGGACACGACTCCGGATCAGAGGAGCTGGTGATATCTGCCTACCGTTGCCGCTTGCGCAGCCTTGGAGGGGAGGGCGACACCAGCTGTCGCCGACCTTTCCCCGGTCGCCCGGGATTATCCCAGTCGCGCTCTCGAAGGGTTTTTCAGGCCTTCGCGCTGCGACTGTTCTATCAAGGAACGAGGGCGAGCGTGCGGGTCGCGCGGGAAAGTTGAAGCTTATGTTCTTCACAATCGATGCACTGCGGAAACCGGTGAATAACTTGGGAATAGAATGGCCCACCGGTTGTTCACCGGCCGCCGCCGGAGGCGGCGGAAGCTTCAAGGACCAAGATCCAAGCTCCAGGAAAGGGCCAAATCCCAAACACCATACGCAGGCGTGAGAGGAAGTGAGTGTTTGGAATTTGAAAATTCTCTGGAGCTTGGGGTTTGGAGCTTGGAGCTTTGCCGGCCGCTCATGCCTGCTCCGAGAGAACTTCCGATTTACGAACTAGAGACCGCTGTCGTGGCGTCATTGCGGGCCGGCGGCCGGGTGATCGTGCAAGCGCCGACGGGTTCGGGAAAATCCACGCAGATTCCGCAGATGCTGCTGAACCATGGACTCGCCGGTCAAAAGGGCGAGGTGGTGGTGCTGCAGCCGCGACGGCTGGCCGCGCGCATGCTGGCCAAACGGGTCGCGGAGGAAGTCGGCACGGAGCTGGGCGATGTCGTGGGATATCAAATACGGCTGGAGTCGCGGGTGAGTGCGAAGACGCGGATCCGATTCGTGACGGAGGGCATATTGCTGCGGCAGATGTCGTTCGATGCGGCGCTGCGCGGGGTGAGCGCGGTGGTGTTCGACGAGTTTCACGAGCGGCATCTCTACGGCGACATCTCACTGGCGCGCGCGATGCAGATCCAGCAGAGCGTGCGACCGGATCTTAAGATCATCGTGATGTCGGCGACGTTGGATGCGGGGGCCCTGAAAACGTATCTGGCGCCCTGCGACGTGCTGGTGTCGCAGGGGCGGAGTTTTCCGGTGCGCATCGAGTATCTGCCGAAGACGGTGAATTTCGAGAATGAGCCGGTGTGGGAGGTGGCGACCCGCGAATGCGAGCGAATCGCGGCGAGCGTCGAAGGCGACATGCTCGTGTTCATGCCGGGCGGCTACGAAATCAGTCGCACGGTGCAGGCGATCGAAGGTTCGCGGGCGCTGCGGGATTTCGTGTGTTTCCCGCTGCACGGCGAATTGCCGCCGGAGCAGCAGGATCGCGCGGTGGCGCGCTACGACGCGCGAAAGATCATCGTGTCGACGAATGTCGCGGAGACATCGCTGACGATCGAAGGCGTGACGGCGGTGATCGACAGCGGGCTGGCGCGCGTGGCGCGTTTCGATCCGCACCGCGGGATCAACACGCTGTTGATCGAGAAGATTTCAGCCGCGAGCGCGGATCAGCGGGCGGGGCGGGCGGGACGCACCGCGCCAGGTGTGTGCGTGCGGCTGTGGACCGAGCGGGAACATGGGCAGCGCGCGCCGCAGGAACTGCCGGAGGTGAAACGGCTGGATTTGGCGGAAGTGGTGCTGACGCTGAAGGCGAGCGGGATCGACGATGTGTTTGGGTTTCCGTGGTTGGAGAAGCCGGACGCGAAGGCGTTGGAGCGGGCGGAGCGGCTGTTGGCGGATTTGGGAGCGGTAGGGAGGGGCAGCGACGGTGAGCCGCGGCTTACCGGGACCCCGACAGGTCGGGGCGGGCTGGTTCACCCTACATCGATCACGGAAATCGGCCGGAAGATGCTGCGGTTTCCGGTGCATCCGCGTTACGCGCGCATGCTGCTGGCGGCGCAGGAACGCGGGTGCGTGCGGTCGGTGGCGTTGATGGCGGCGCTGACGCAGGGGCGTAATTTTCTGCTGCGCGGGGTTTCACGCGACGTGGAAAACGCGCGGGAGGACGTGCTCGGGGAGGAGCACGAAAGCGATTTTTTTCTGTTGATGCGCGCGTGGCGATTTGCGCATCAGAACAACTATTCGGTCGAGGCGTGCCGCCGGTTGGGGATTCATGCGCAGGGTGCGCGGCAGGTGGGGCCGTTGTTCGAGCAGTTTCTGGAGATTGCAAAGAAGGAAGGGCTCGATGTCGGCGAGCAGCGCGTGGACGGAGTCGAGGTGCGGAGATGCGTGCTGGCGGGTTTTTCGGATCAACTCGCGAAGCGTCTCGATGCGGGGACGCTGCGCTGCGAGCTGATTCATGGGCGGCGCGGCGTGCTGGCGCGGGAGAGTGCGATTCAGAAAACGCCGCTATTGGTGGCGGCGGAGATCAGCGAGATCGGGCGCGGTGATGGAGAAGTGAATACGCTGCTGTCGCTCGCGACGGCGATCGAAGAGGCGTGGTTGAAGGAGATTTTCCCGGACGATTATTACGAGATGCGCGGTGTCGTTTACGACGAACAGGCGAAGCGCGTGGTGTCACGGCGGGAGCGGCGGTTTCGCGATCTCGTGCTCGAGGCGAAGGCGAGCAGCGAGGAAGCGCCGTTGAACGAGGCGGCGGCGTTGTTGACGAAGGAAGTGCTCGCGGGGCGGATCAAACTGGAAGCGTGGGACGAGAGCGTGGAGCAGTGGATCACCCGCGTGAATCGAATGGCGGAATGGTTTCCCGAACTGGAAGTAAATCCTATTACGGAGGCGGATCGCGCGACGCTGATCGAGCAGGTGTGCTACGGCGAACTCGGCGCGCGGGCGGTGAAGGACAAACCGGTGATGCCGGTGCTGCGCGATTGGCTGACGGCGGAACAGCTGGCGGTGCTCGACGATTACCTGCCGGAGCGGCTGGTGATGGGAAATGGGCGGAAATCGAAGCTGCGCTACGAAAAGGAGGGGCCGCCGATATTGTCGGCGCGGATACAGGAGCTGTATGGGATCGAGGGGAAGTTCACGATCGGGCACGGCCGCGTGGCGGTAAAGTTCGAGATCCTCGCACCAAATCAGCGGCCGATCCAGGTGACGGACGACCTGACGAATTTCTGGCGCGAGCAGTATCCGAAGGTGAAGGCGGAGCTATCGCGGCGTTATCCGCGGCACGAGTGGCGATGAGAGGTTACCACAGCTTTTCTGCGTAGTCGTCGCGCACGTTTTGGTTGATGTAGGTCGCGAGGCCGTCGCCGTGCGTGGGGGGGGGGCTGGCGGCGGCGTGCTGCCGGCGGGCTGGGTGTGATCGTAACGATAAGCGCCGCCGCTTTTGAATTCCACGATGATGAAATTCGGCCCGGCCTGGTAGGCGCGAACGCCGGAGTCGCCACTCCGATCTTCGTAGGGCAAGAGGTCGCGAGGCTTCACATGGTCGCAGACCGCAAAGGCAAGGAAGGGTGCGCTGCTTTGCGGCGATCTGCGGTTAATGAAAATCGTGCGAGGCCTGCGCGGGGAGGGCGGGTTCGGCGAGGGGCTCGATGGTTTCGGCTTTCACGTGAATGACTTTGGACACGTTCTGCAGCGGGCCGGTGATTCGGAGCGAGGGCTCCTGCGTAATGACCAAACGGAGACGCTCGAACAAGGCGGGTTCGACGATGGCGTTGGCGATGCCGGTTTCGTCTTCGAGGCTGACGAACACGACGCCGGACGCGGTGCCGGGGCGCTGGCGGCAGATGACGGAGCCGGCGATCGTGACGCGCGCGCCGGTTTTGAGTTCGCGCAGATCGATCGCGCGGGTGACGTCGGGCAGGCGGTCGCGCAGGAGCGCCATCGGATGACGGCCGGCGGTGATGCCGGTGCCGCGGAAATCGGCGCTGAGGCGCTCGATGAGCGTCATGGGGGCAAGAGGCGCGTCGGTGCGCTCGGTGTTGGCGAAATGTTTGAAGAGGGATTCGTCGTCGGACCAGGCGGCTTCGACCTGCCACATCGCGGCGCGGCGGTGGGTGCTGAAGACATTCAACGCACCGACGGCGGCGAGCGCGCGGCGTTCGGCGGCCGAGAAGGTTGTGCGGCGAAGAAAGTCGTCCATCGACGCGAACGTTTTCTCGCGTCGGTGGGCGAGCATGGTGGTGACGGCGGCTTCGTGGAGGCCTTTTACGTAACGCAGGCCCAGGCGGATGGTGTTGGCGTCGACGACGGTGCAGGACCAGTCGGAGTGCTGCACGCAGATGGGAAGGACTTTCAGGTTTCGACCCTCGCGGCGGGCGTCCTGGAGAAGTGTCGCGGGCGAGTAGAAGCCCATCGGCTGATTGTTGAGGAGGCTCGCGTAGAATTCGGCGGGGCGGTTGATTTTCAGCCACGTGCTCGCGTAGGCGATGATGGCGAAGCCGATGGCGTGCGATTCGGGAAAGCCGTAGGCGGCGAAGGATTTTGCGGAGGTGACGATGCGTTCGATGACGGCTGGGTTGCGGCCGGCTTTGCGCAGGGCGACGGCGAGTTTGTCGAGTTCGGGGTTTAGACGGCGCGGGTCTTTGAAGCCCATGGCGCGGCGGAGTTGTTCGGCTTCGCCGCCGGAGAAATGCGCGAGCTTGATCGAGAGTTCGAGCATCTGCTCCTGAAAAAGAATCACACCCTGCGTGCGTTCGAGGATGGGGCGAACGATGTCTTCGACGCTCGGATCGATGAAGTCCGGTTTTTCCTCGCCGTTGCGGCGGCGGATGAGCGGGTGGACGAGGTGGCCGGTGATCGGGCCGGGGCGGACGATGGCGACCTGCATCGCGAGGTCGTAGAGATTGCGCGGCTTGAAGCGCGGGAGCGTGGCCATTTGCGCGCGGCTTTCGATCTGGAAAACGCCGACGGTGTCGGCGGCGCGGATTTTTTCGTAGGTGAGCGGATCGTCGGGCGGGATGTCGTTCATCGACGACGGGCCGTCGGGGCGTTGGGCGCAGAGCTCGATCGTATCCTGCATGACGGCCATCATGCCGAGGCCGAGGAAATCGATTTTGACGATGCCCAGGTTTTCGCAGTCGTCCTTATCCCACTGGCAGACGCTGCGGTCGGGCATGGTGGCGGGCTCGAGGGGGACGACTTTGTCGAGCTGGCCTTCGCAGATGACCATGCCGCCGGAGTGCTGGCCGAGGTGGCGCGGGAGCGCGGCGCCGCGAATGTAATGCTGCAGGCGCACCATGGTCTCGGCGCGCGGGTGTTTCGCGGCGATGCCGGCCATGGCGAGCTGTTGTTCGAGTTGGAGCGTTTCGGGAAAATCGCCGTTGGCGTAGAGACTGGAGAAGCGGTCGAGCGCATCGTCACCGAAACCGAGGACCTTCCCGACTTCGCGCACGCTGTTGCGGCCGCGGTAGGAGATGACGTTGGCGGTCATGGCGGCGCCGCGGCGGCCGTAGCGTTGGTAAACTTTTTGAATGACGCTCTCGCGTCGGTCGCCGCTGGGGAAATCGAGATCGATGTCGGGCCAGGAGGGGCGGCCGTCCTTGCCGACGCGGCTGTCGTTGAGAAACCGGTCGAAGAGCAGGCGATGGCGCAACGGGTTCACGGCGGTGATTCCGAGGACGTAGCAGACGGCGCTGTTGGCGGCGCTGCCGCGGCCCTGGACGAGGATTTTTTGTTCTTCGCGGGCCCAGCGGCAGATGTCCCAGACGATGAGAAAATAGCCGGAGAATTTCAGGCGCGCGATCAGCTCGAGCTCCTTGTGGAGCTGGCGTTTTGTTTTGGTGGGAATCGTGCCTTTCCAATGCCGGCGCGCCGCTTCGAAGGTGAGACGGTGCAGGTAGGCGTCCATCGGTTCGCCGTCGGGCGTGGAGAAGGTGGGGAATTCGTAGCCGAGTTTTTCGAGGGTAAAATCGAGGCGCTGATCGAGGCGGACGGAATTGGCGGTGGCTGCGGGCAGATCGGCAAAGAGACCGGCCATCTCGGCGGGCGATTTCAGGTGACGCTGCGAATTGGCGGCGAGCAGACGGCCGGCGGCATCGAGGGTGGTGTGATGTCGCAGGCAGGTGAATACATCGGAGACGACCCGGTGCTCGGGGACGGCGTAGTTGACGCCTCCGGTGGCGAGGAGCGGGAGGCGATGGGCGGCGGCGAGATCGCGGAGGAAGGCGATCTCGCGCTCTTCGCCGCGGAGGCGGTGGCGCTGGAGTTCGACGAAGAGGCGGGCGCGCGCGGGATCGGAATCGCGGCCGAAAATGGCGGTGAGTTTTTCGAGGGCGGTCGCGGCGGCGGTGGGGCCGGCCGTGCGCCAGGCGTGGCGGATCGGGCCTTCTTCATCGCCGGTGAGCGCGATGAGGCCGTCGGAGAAGCGTGCGAGCTCGGACCAGGTGGCGAAGCAGGGGCGTTTGCGGTCGGTGGGGCTGGGAGCGTGGGGATTGTGGGAGAGCGGAGACGCGGACGTGTTTTGTTGCGCGGCGAGCGCGCAACCCACGCGGTCGGTGAGCTTTGATTCGGTGATGAGCTGGCAAAGATTTTGGTAGCCGGTGCGGGAGGTGGCGAGGAGCGGAACGATGGTGCCGTCTTCCATCGTGATCTCGGCACCGACCCGGGGGCTGACCGCGAATTTGTTTTCGTGGGCGCTGCCGTAGAAACGCGGCGCGCCGTAGACGCCGTCGCGGTCGAGGAGGGCGACGGCGGAGAGATCGTGCGCCATCGCGGCGGAGACGATGTCTTCGGGCAGCGAGGCGCCGCGGAGGAAGCTGAAGGCGCTGCGGGCGTGGAGTTCGGCGTAGGACACGAGATTCGTTATCGTTCCTCGTTCTCCTTCTCGTTCTCGATTCCGAGAGAACGAGAACGATTACGAGAACGAGAAAGAGTAGTTAATCATACTCTCCTTCGAGGAAGTAGGTGTCGGCGGTGAGGAGGAGGCGGTAGAGACCGCCGGGGGCGAGGGCGATGTCCCACTCGGTGCGGGACCAGGCGCGGTCGCGTTGCCACCATTCGCCGCTGCTGGGAAAGGCGGAGCTGCGGAAGGTAATTTCGCCGCTGATGTTGTCCGTCCAAAGATAGGTGGGGCAGCCGTCAGTGAATTCAACGCGAGCGGGCAGAGGCGGACGAAAACGGCGAAGGGGAAGACCGAGCGGGGGATGGAGCGGTGAGTCGGCGGCGGGAGGAATACCGGAGAGCGGTGGAGTGAGTTTGGCGGAGTCGGGGCGGTGCGTGTCTTGAAGTTGGGGCGTGCCGATGCGGTCGGGGCCGACGAGGACGGAGATGCGCGCGAGGGTTTCGGCGAAGCCGTGCGGATCGCGGAGGCCGGTGTCGAAAAGACCTTGCTGGCGAACGAGCGGGCGGGCGGGGTTGAGGCGAAGTTCGAGGGCGCAGATCGAGGCGTCGGTGTGAAGCGATTCGAGGTGCGTGTAGAGGGTGCGGAAGAGGATGTCGACGTCGGCGGTGGGCTCGGGGAGGCGGAAGTCGCGGGTGTGTTGGGTGTCGTCTTCGAGTTTGAGCGTGAGGTGGAGCTCGGCGGCGACGTGCTGGCTGGCGCGCAGTTCGAGCGTGAGGCGGTCGAGGAAACGGCGGAGGAGGAAGAGGAGCGGCTCGAGGGTTTCGATTTCGTTTTCGAGCTCCATCGCGGCGGTGAAGGTTTGCGCGGGCGTGAGGAGATGGAGCGGACGGGGGGAACCGCCGGAAGCGCGTTGGTAGAAGGCGAGGCCCTCGGCGCCGAAGCGGCGGACGATTTCGTCGCGAGGCAGCGCGGTGAGATCGCCGAGGGTGCGCAGTCCCCAGGAATCGAATACGGCGGCGAGTTCGGGCGGCGGGTCGGCGGCGGAGAGGGGGAGCGGGGCGAGGAAGGAAGAGGCGTTGGTGACGAGGAGGACGGTGCCGTCGAATCGTTCTCGTTCTTCGTTCTCGTTCTTTGTTCTCTCGGCAAAAAGGAGAGCGGAGGGGCAGGAAAAAGAACGAGAACGATTACGAGAAAGAGAACGAGTGAAGGCGGCGCGGGCGGCGTAGAGGGCGAGGAGGGGAGTGGGGGCGAGGCCGGCGGTGGCGGGGAGGCCGAGTTGCGCGAGGGTGCTGACGGCGTGGTGGGCGGTGGATTCGCGTTGGGCGGGAGCGAGTCCGGAGACGTCGGCGGTGCAGAGGCCGGGGGCGGTGTCTTCGATGTTGGGGGAAAGCGTGAAGCCGGCGGCGAGAAGGGCGGCGCGGGCGTCGGCTTCGGCGGAAAGCTCGGGCGTGCGGATCAGGAGCGAAGGGCAGCGGGCGACGGCTTGGGGCGCGGTCATGCCGAGATCGACGCTGGCGGCGCGAGCGGCGGCATTGAGCGAGAGGACGACGGATTTCTTGCTCGAGGTGGCGAAGAGGGCGGCGGGTTGTTGCGTCGCGCCGGGCTCGAGCCGAAGGACGGCGTGGAGCGGGAAGTCGGCGATGTGGAGGACGGCGAACATGGTTTGAACCGCGAATGGACGCTAATGCACGCGAAGCAGGACACGGAGGTCAGGCGGTGGCCGATTGGAGGCGCTGGCGTTGGAGGGTGGCGGGAAGGGTATCGATGAGGACGGAGCGTTCGTGATCGAGGGCGGACGGGGCGTGAGAGGTGGCGAGGGTGAAGCGCAACTGCGCGCTGGGAACGGAGGGGCGCGGCGTTTCGACGACGAGGGCGAGGTCGGTGGGTTCGACGGCGCGCTGGAGGCGATACCATTGCGGGCCGGGGACGCGGCGGAGATCGGCGGCGGGGGCGCGACGCAGATCGAGAAGCAGGAGGGAGAAATTCGCGTCGCGGGCGAGGAGATCGGTGGCGTTGAGCGCGGCGGTGGTATCGCGGCAACGAATCCAGACGAGATGCGTGAGCAGGTCGGCGGGAAAAGAAGCGGGATCGAAGGAATCGGTGCTGTCGATCAGCGCGACGCGCTGGCGTTCGCGACGGGTCACGGCGAGGAGCTGGCCGAAGAGAAGATGGCTGCCGCAACTTGGAGCGGCGCAAACGATTTCGGTGATGGCGCTGAGCGGAAAGCCGCCCGAGGCTTCATCGATGGCCGCGATGCCGGTGGGCAGCAGGCGGCCGGCCGTGCGGGGCACGGTGGGGAAGCGCTCGGCGAGGAGATGCCGGAGCGCCGCAAGCTTGTCGGTCGCGGCAGCCATGGGAGGTGTTCAACCTGTTCAAGTGAACACAGGTTTGAACACATGCAACGCGGGAGTTGCAGCGGCTGCGAAAGCGACGGGGAGTGAGACGGTTGGAAGCGCGGACTTCGACGAAGGGGCGGCGCGAATAGCCCGACGAGGACGTCGGGCCCCGCCAAGCTACAGCGTTTTAAGAAAAACTGTAGCCGTTCTGTGGCAGGCAACCTGTTCGAGAGCTTTTTGTCATTCTGAGCGAAGCGAAGAATCCAGAGCTACGATCGCAGGCGGACGCGCACGTGGATTCTTCGCTTCGCTCAGAATGACAGAAATGTGCGGCTATAGTTTACTTTGAAGTGCTCTATTCGCGGGTTTTTTGTTCGTAGAACTTTTGCAGGACGAAGAAGGCTTTTTTCTTGGTGCCATTTTCGCCGATGAGGCCTTTGCGGTTCCAGCCGTCCTGGACGTGCGGGAGGGGGCGGCGGGGGGAGCGGAAGTCGCAGAGGATCCAGGGCGTCGTGCCCCGCCAGGCGGGAATTTTTTGGAGCATCGCGAGGGTCTGCGCGTAGAGGTCCTCCTGATACTCTTCGCTGAAGCGGGTGAGTTTGTCGGCGTGCAGACCTTGAAGCGCGTCGGCGCCAAACTCGGAGATCACGACGGGTTTTTCGTAGGCGAGCGTCCAGCGGATCTTTTGGAGTTTGTCGGGGAGGCCGACATACCAGCCGACGTATTGGTTGAAGCTGAGGAGATCGGTGTATTCACCGAATGGATCCTCGACGATCTTGTGGTTGTCGTCGGCGGGGTCGGTTTCGACCTCCATCGCGGCGGAGACGAGGCGGGTGTTGTCGAGGGAGCGGGCGAGATCGACGAGGTTCTTGAGGAAACGCGTGCGCGGTTCGCTGACGGGGGTTTCGTTGGCGACGGACCAGACGATGACTGAGGCGCGATTGCGGTCGCGGACGATGAGCTCGGTGAGTTGGTTCTTGGCGTTGGCGAGGGTGTCGGGATTTTCCCAATGGATGGTCCAGTAAACGGGGACCTCGGCCCAGAGCATGAGGCCCATTTCGTCGGCGACGCGGGCCATGTGTTCGTTGTGCGGGTAGTGGGCGAGGCGGACGAAATTGCAGCCGAGCTCCTTCGCCCAGCTGAGGAGGAGACGCGCGTCGGCGGGCGTCGTGGCGCGGGCGCCGCGGAGCGGGTTCTCTTCGTGGAGCGAAATGCCGCGGAGGAAGATCGATTCGCCGTTGAGGAGGATGTCGACGCCGCGGGTTTCGATGGTGCGGAAGCCGATTTTTTCGACGATGCGATCGGAGGCGGCGGAGAGTTCGACGGTGTAGAGCTTCGGGTTTTGCGGCGACCAGAGCGTGAGATTCGCGGCGGGGATTTCGATCTGGACGAGGCCGTGGGCGTCGGTGTCGGCGGAGGCGGTGAGGTTGGCTTCGGGGATGGAGAGCGTGACGCGTTGCGGGGCGGTGGCTCCGTCGAGGCGGACGGTGGCGGCGATGTGGTCGCGGGAGCCTTTTTTAAGTTGGATTTGGTAGTCGCGGAGAAAGGTGGCGGGCGTTTCGACGAGGCGGACGTCGCGGGTGAGGCCGCCGTAGTTCCACCAGTCGGTGTTGACGGTGGGAATGGCTTCAGGGCGGCGCTCGTTGTTCACGAGAACGACGAGGGAGTTGCCGGTGGGTTTGACCTGGCCGGTGACTTCGAAGGCGAACGGGGTGAAGCCGCCGATGTGCGTGCCGAGCTTTTTGCCGTTGAGATAGACGTCGGCGCGGTAGTTGGCGGCGCCGAAGTGGAGGAAGAGGCGGTTTTGCGGTGAGGCGGGCGTGTAGTCGAATTTACGGCGATACCAGACGGCGCCCTCGTAGTAGAAAAGTTTGTCGTCCTGCGAATTCCAATCGCCGGGGACGAGGAGGGTGGGGCTGGTGTCGAAGTTGTATTCGAGCAGCTCGGATTTGTCCTGCTGCTGGCGGTCCATGAAGTAGCCGTTGGGGTGTTCCTGGAGGCGGTAGTTGTAGTAGCCGTTTAGATACGGGTCGACGATGGTGTTCCATTTGCCGTTCAGCGTGAGGCCGGGGCGGGCGTCGACGTTGATCGGGGCGGTGTCGGCTTGGGCGGAGGAGAGCGCCAGGGCGACGAGGAGAAGAGAGGAGCGGAAGCGGGAGTTCATGGAGGCGCAGATGGACGGGATGGGTGAGGGCGAGGTGCTTGTTTGGGGGCGCAGGATGGCGAACGCCCAAATGGATTCTTCGCTTCGCTCAGAATGACAAAGGAGGGGAATGACTTTGGTGTTACGGGGTGACGGTGACGAACTGGCGGTGTTGGAGATCGGCGTCGGCGGAGGACGTGCCGACGAGGAGTTCGATGCGACCGGGTTCGATGGTCCACGCGTGTTGTTCGGGTGACCAGTAGGCGAGGTCGGCGGCGGCGAGAGGGAGCGTGACGGTTTTGGTTTCGCCGGCGGGGACGGTGACGCGTTGGAAGGCGCGGAGTTGTTTGAGCGGGCGCGGGACTTTGGAGTCGGGATAGCGGACGTAGAGTTGGACGACTTCGTCGCCTTCGCGAGGGCCGGTGTTTTGGAGGTCGATGGTGATTTGGAGGGGGGCGGAGGGCGAGAGTTGCCACTCGCTCACGCTCGTAGCCACGGATTCTGGGCGGAGATTCGAGAGTTTGAAGGTGGTGTAGCTGAGGCCGTAGCCGAAGGGGTATTGCGGTTCGCCGGTGAAATACATGTAGGTGCGGCCCTTCGTGAGATCGTAGTCCATCATCGGCGGGAGTTGATCGAGGGACTTGGGCCAGGTCTGGGCGAGTTTGCCACCGGGGTTGGCGGCGCCGTAGATGACGTCGGCGAGGGCGTTGCCGAGTTCCTGGCTGGCGTGCGTGAGATGGAGAATGGTGGACGCGTTTTCGGCGGCCCAGGGAAGCGCGTAGGGGAAATTGGAGATGAGAACGACGATGGTGTTGGGATTGGCGGCGTAGACGCGGCGGATGAAGTCTTCCTGGTCGGGTTGGAGGACGATTTCCTTTCGGTCGACGGCTTCCTTGCCCTCGCTGGGGGAGCGGACGAGTTCCCAGCCGGCTTCGCCGATGGGGTCGTTGCCGACGATGACGACGGCGGCGTCGGTGGTGCGGGCGAGCTCGACGGCGGCGTCGCTCATGTTGGCCATCCACTTGATGGAGGATTCGCCGGCGACGTTTTCGAAGCCGAGCCACGGCTGGATGGCGTAAGGCGGCGTGCCGGAATACCAGTCGAGGTGGACGGTGTTTACGAGCGGGCCGACGATAGCGACTCGCTTGAATTTCTCGCGGTCGAGCGGGAGGAGACCGGCGGAGTTTTTCAGGAGAACGATGGATTTCTGCGTGACCTGGCGGACGAGCGCGCGGGTTTCGGGGCGGTTCCACGGCTCGGGACCCTCGGTGCGTCCAATTTGTGAATACGGCACGCGTTCGGGCGGATCGAGCAGGCCGAGCTGGATCGAGACGCGGAAGAGACCGCGGAGGGCGGCGTCGAGATCGGTTTCGGTGATGAGGTTGCGCTGGACGGCTTCGGTGACGGCGTCCTTGTGGCGGTCGAGAAAATGATTGATGCCGGCCTTGATGCAGGCGGCGGCGGCGGTGGGGAGATCGGGAAAGGCTTTATGTTGATCGACGAGGAGGCGGAGGCCGCCGCCGTCGGTGCAGATGATGCCGTCGAGCTTCCACTCGTTCATGACGGTATCGCGGAGCATCGGGTGGACGTGGGCGGGCGTGCCGTTGACGGCGTTGTAAGCGGCCATCATGGCGGGGGCTTTGGCGTCGACGATCGCCATCTCAAACGGCTTGGCGTAATACTCGCGCCAGAGGCGTTCGCTGAAGTCGGAAGTCGTGTATTCGCGACCGTCCTCGTTGCTGTTGGCGAGGAAGTGTTTCACGAGGCTGGCGGTTTTGAGGTAGCGCGGGTCGTCGCCTTGCAAGCCGCGGACGAACGCGGCGGAGAGTGTGCCGACGTGAAACGGATCCTCGCCGAAGACCTCCTCGGTGCGACCCCAGCGTGGATCGCGGGCGAGGTCGGCATTGGGAGCGCGGACGATGATGCCGGAGCGGTCGTATTTTGGACTTTGATACAGGTAGCGGGCTTCCTCGGCTTCCTGCGCGGCGGCCTGGCGGATGAGTTCGGGGTCCCAGGTGGAGCCGAGGCCGTAGGCTTGGGGGAATTGGGTGGTGGCGGTGGGATTGCGGCGGCCCCAGTTGCTCGGGCCGCCCTGGGCGACGCCGTGATAGCCCTCGATGTGGCGCGAGCCTTTGACGCCGAGGCGGGGGACGGAGGCGCTCATCGCCATGCAATCGATTTTCTCCTCGAGGGTGAGGCGCGAGATGAGGTCGTCGATGCGCTGCTCGGCGGGGAGGTCGGGGTTTTGGAACGGATAGCTGGCAGGGGCGGGGACGGATTCGGCGCCGACGGAAGCGCAGACGAGACAGCAAAACGCCAGCAGGGCGAGGGTGGGGCGGGGCGACATGCGGTGAGCGGAATGCGTTTGGCGGCGGGCGTCAACGTGCGTCCCGGCGGCAGAGTTTTCTGAAACTTTTTCCGGCGTGCGGAGTTTTGGAGAGCGCATGCTCTCTTTCGAATCGATGGGTCGCGAAGTCCGGCAGTCCGTGCGGGCGCTGGCGCGGGAAAAGGGTTTTTCGCTGACGGTGCTGACGATCGTCGCGTTGTGTCTGGCGGCGAACGTGGCGATCTTCGCGATCGTGAACGGCGTGTTGTTGAAGCCGCTGCCGTTTCGAAATCCGGAGCAATTGGTGCTGATCGCCAATGCTTATCCGAAGGCGGGCGTGGAGCGCGCGGGGGCGTCGGTGCCGCATTACCTCGAGCGGCGGGCGGGGGTGGACGGGCTGGCGGATGCGGCGGCGGTGCGGGGGGCGAGTGTGACGGTCGGGGAGGCGGGCTCGCCGGAGCGGGTGGACGCGATGAGTGTGACGCCGTCGTTTTTCCACGTGCTGGGCGTGCAGGCGGCGCGGGGGCGGACCTTCACGGACGAGGAAGGATTTTATGGGAAGCATGAAGTGGCGGTATTGAGCGATGCGCTGTGGCGGCAGCGGTTCGGGGGCGATCCGGACATCGTGGGAAAGACGATCCGGATCAACACGACGCCGCACACGATCGTGGGGGTGATGTCACCGGAATTTCACTACCTGTCGCGCCAGCCGCGGCTGTGGACGCCGCTGTGTTTCAACGACGACGATCGGAAGGCGGAGCGGCGGCATGCGAACAACATGGACATGGTCGCACGGCTGAAGCCTGGGGTGACGATCGAGGTCGCGCAGTCGCAGATCGATGCGATGAACGAGCGGACGAAGGCGGACGATCCGTTTGCGGCGATGGTGGCGGAGGCGGGGTTCACGACGAAAGTGCACGATCTCGGGCGCGATTATGTGGCGGAGCTGCGACCGGTGCTGCTGTTGTTGCAGGCGGGCGTGTTGTTTCTGCTGCTGATCGGGCTGGTGAACCTGGCGAATCTTTTTCTCGTGCGCGCGACGGCGCGGGTGAAGGAATTTTGCGTGCGGCAGGCGCTGGGGGCTAGCCGCGGGCAGATGGTGCGCACGCTGGTGACGGAGACGATGCTGTTGTCGGTGGTGGGTGGTGCAATCGGATTGGGCCTGGGCGCGGCGGCGTATCGCGGGATTCAACTGCTGGCGGCGGACCGGCTGCCGGTGGCGTTGGCGAGCGGCGTGGATTTGACGGTCGCGGGCGTGGCGCTGGCGGCGTCGGTGGTGGTGGGACTGGTGCTGGCGGTGCCGGTGGTGTGGCACACGCTGCAGGGAAATTTGACGTCGGCGCTGTCGGTGGAGTCGCGCGGCGGAACGACGACGCGCGCGGTGCATCGCGTGCGGCACGCTTTGATCGTGGCGCAGATCGCGCTGGCGTTTGTGTTGCTGGCGGCGACGGGATTGCTGGGGCTGACGTTCGTGCGGGTGATGGCGATCGATCCCGGGTTTCGGCCGGAGAACGTGTTGACGGGATCGGTGGCGCTGCCGTGGACGAATTATCGCGAGGAGGAGCCGCGACTGGCGTTTGTGGAAAAGCTCGCGACGGAACTGCGGGCGCTGCCGGGGGTGAAGGCGGTGGGGGTGAGCACGGGCGTGCCGTTCACGGGGCACAACAACAACAATGCGATCTGGGTGGAGGGTTATCAGCCGCCGGCCGGGGAGTCGCTGCAGGCCCATTTCACGAGCGGGGTGGCGGCGGAGTATTTCGAGACGATGGGCGTGCCGTTGCGGGAAGGGCGTTTTCTCACGACGGCGGATTCGCGGGGAGAGACGAAAGTCTGCGTGGTCGACGAGCATGTGGCGCGGCGTTACTGGCCGGGTGAGAGCGCGCTTGGACGGCGGATCTCGAACTCGCCGCCGACGGACGCGGATCGAAGGATGTTCACGATCGTGGGGGTGGTGGGGGCGGTGAAGCAGACGGAGCTGGCGGACCAGCGCGGGAATGGCGCGGTGTATTTTCCGTATAAGGATTACGCGGGGCTGGAGTTCACGGTGGCGATGCGGACGGAGCAGGCGCCGGAAGGGGCGGGGCCGGCGTTGCGGGCGGCGGTGGTGCGGGTCGATCCGGAGATCGCGCTGGACCGGCTGATGACGATGAACGCGCGGGTTGAGGAGAGTGTGGCGGACCGGCGGGTGCCGTTGATCCTTGCGGGGATTTTCGCGGGCGTGGCGTTGGTGCTGGCGGCGGTGGGAATCTACGGCGTGCTGGCGTATACGGTGGCGCAACGGCAGCGGGAAATCGGTGTGCGGATGGCGTTGGGCGCGTTGCCGCAGCAGATCATGGCGCAGTTTTTGGGGCTCGGCGGGAAGCTGTTGCTGATCGCGCTGCCGCTGGGATTGCTGGGCGCGTGGTGGGCGGGGCGTGCGATGAAGGGGCTGTTGTTCGGGGTGAGCCCGACGAACCTTGCGGTGCTGGGCGGGACGGCGGGCGTGCTGGCGGGAGTCGCGATGCTGGCGTGTTTCCTGCCGTCGCGACGTGCGGCAAGTATCGAGCCTGTCGAGGCGTTGCGCGGGAATTGAAACGGGTTGGCGCGGCGGACGTTCAGAATCGGGCGGCGGAGCCGATAATTAGGTGGAACGCCTCAACCGGCGCGGAAGATCGAACCGCATCGGCACACCCCACATGGCCAACATCCTTCTAGTCGACCCCGCAGACATCGCGCGAAAGGCGATGAAAGGCGTGCTGGCGCGCGGCGGGCACCGGTTTGCGGCGGTCGGCACGGTGGCGGAGGCGTGGGAGTTTCTGCAACGCACGCTGGCGGTCGATCTGGTTTTTCTCGAGTTGAAGCTCGACCAGGAGAATGGACTGGGGCTCGTGCAGCGGCTGCGCGACGACTGCCTGTTGAAGCTGGTGCCGGTGGTGATCTACACGGGGGCGGGCGATCGCGAGACGGTGCGGCGGGCGATGGAGCTGAAGGTGCAGAATTTTTTGGTGAAGCCGTATCTGGACGGGCAGATCATGGGGGAGTTGAACAAGGCGCTGGCGAATCCGTGGCGGGCGCGGCACTTCGAGGAGGAGAAGTCGTTTTGCAAGATGATGGGTTACGCGCCGGAGGAACTGCACAAGGCGCTCGATGCGTTGAAGGTGCAGCTGGAGGCGACGGGGGCGCAGCTGATCGAGCTGGCGGGCGCGAAGCAGACGGAGGCGTTGGCGAAGCGGATCGGTGATTTGTCGGAGCAGGCGGAGGCGGTGGGAGCGTGGGGTGCGGTGGAGGTGCTCGGAGTTTTGAAGGAAAAGGCGGAGCAGGCGAACTGGCCGGGACTGATCGAGGCGACGGCGTTGCTCGCGACGGCGGCGCAGTTGATCGGGGTGCAGTTGAATCCGGATCTGGTGCCGGCGGATTTCGTGACGGAGGAGGAGCGCAACGAAGCGGAGCAAGCGGCGAAGCGGGCGTTGTGGTTCGATGCGCCGGCCGAGGGGCGTTGCCCGGTGGTGAACTGGACGCAGTTGCAGCAGCAGATCGACAATCTGAAGGGTTGCCCGGTGATCGATTCGGTGGCGGCGGCGTTTCAGATGTCGGCGACGGGACATCCGTCGAGTTTGGCGCCGCTGATGGATTTGGCGGAGAAGGATCCGGGGCTTGCGGCGCACTTGTTGGTGGCGGCGAATCTGAATCGGAGAACCGACGATTTCGATCACGAGCCGGTCGAGAATCCGCGGCTCTGCGTGGGGTTGATCGGCGAGATCAAGCTGGCGGCGATGGCGGGTGGACTGGTGACGGCGGACACGCGGGCGATGAACGCGCCGCCGTGCAGCTGGACGAGTTTCTGGATGGCGCAGGTGGGAGTCGCACGGATGGCGCAGTTCGTGTGCCGGTATCTCGAGTTCAACAGCCTGGAGTCGCGCGCGTATGCGGCGGGGTTGTTGCACGACATCGGCAAGCTGTTGCTGGTGCATCTGCACCCGGTCGGATTTCAGGCGGTCGTGAGCTATGCGCAGCGGGAGAATGTGTCGCTGGCGGCAGCGGAGAAATTTTTTCTCGGCTGCACGACGCGCGAGCTGGCGGCGCATTTCGCGGAGACCCACGGGCTGCTGCCGAGCTACGCGAACGTGATGCGGTGGGTCGATGCGCCGGAGGAGGCGACGGAGGATGCGGTGCTCGTGGCGAGCGTGTCGCTGGCGCGAGATTTGTGCCGGCAGAATCGATTGGGCTGGAGCGGCGAGCGGGCGGGCGTGGCGCGTCCGATTGCGGAGACGAGCGAGTGGGCGATTTTGAGCCGGGGGATTTTTCCGAGTTTCAACCTGGAAAAATTCGAGGGAGAGGCACACGCGGAGTGCCGCGAGATCAAGCTGGAGTTGATGGGGAAAGTCGGGACGGCGGTCGGGTAGCTTAACGTAGCGGCGAACGTTGTTCAGCCGAGGATGGTGAGGATGATGCCGGCGAGGACGCCGAGGACGGCGGGGAGTTTTTGGCGCCAGTTTTTTTCGCCGAGGAGGAGGATGCCGCCGGCGAAAGCGATGAGCGTGCTGCCGCGACGGAAGCTGGACACGACCGAGATGAGCGCGTCGGGATTACGCAGCGCGTCGAAATAGAGGAAGTCGGCGAGGAGCAGCGTGACGGACATGAGGAGGATGCTGGGGCGCCAGTGAAATTCGTTGCGCGGCCAGAGGCGGAGCTTCCAGCCGAGCGCGAGCGGGAGGAAGAGGAGGGCGAGGTAGATGGAGAACCAGGCTTGAACGGTGGCGGCGTCGAAGCCGTGGTGGCCGAGGAGATATTTGTCGTAGAGGGCGCTGACGCCATTGAGCGCGGTGCCGAAGACGAGAAGCCAAACCCAGCGATTGCGGCCGAAGTGGATGCCTTCGCGCGCGCCGGCGGCGGAGAGGCCGAAGAACGAGCCGAGGGTGATGGCGATGCCGATGGCTTCGAGGAGCGTGGGGCGTTCGCCGAGGATCAGAATGGCGCCGGCGAGGGTCCAGATCGGGCTGGTGGAACGGATGGGCGACGCGAGCGAGACGGGCAGGTGTTTGACGGCGAAGTAGGAGCACGTCCACAGGAGGGCGACCAGGGTGGACTTCGCGAGGATCAGGAGGTGTTGCGTGGCGGTGAGCGAAGGGACGTGCAGGATGGCGGGCAGCGTGTGGGGGGAGGCGGCGTCGATCGCCATGAGCGCGAGCCAGACGACGGCGCTGCAGAGGTTGGTGAAGAAAAGGACGACGAGGACGGCGTTGTCGCGGACGGCCTGTTTTGTCGCTAATTCATAGCAACCGAGGACGCAGGCGGAGAGGAGGCTAGCGACGATCCAGGACATGAAAATCGAGGAGCGTGCAGGCGGAGCGGGGCGAGTGGCAAATGGGAACGCGGGCTCGCGATGCAGGAGAGTTGCGAACGAAGGTGTTTTTTGAACTGGCGGCGGCGGCGAACGGGGCAACGTTGGCAGTCACCCCTATGAAATACCCATATCGTCTGGTTGGAGCGGCAGTCTTGGCCGCGTGGTCGCTCGTGGTTGCCTTGCCGGCGGCCGAGCCGAGTCCGGAGCAGTTGAGTGCGGGCATGAATTTCATGCCGACGCAGGTGTTTTCGGCCGAGGAGGACGCGAAGATCCTGAAGGCGTTCGAAGGGCTGCGCGTGGCGGATGTGACGGACGGGTTGGACGCGGTGGGATTGTTTGGTCGCGGGATGATGGACCACGAGATTCGTCCTTTGTGGACGGATACGAAGGATTACAGCCATCGGTTCATCGGCATTGCGGTGACGGCGCGTTTCGTGCCGACGCAGGAGCCGGCGCCGGGAGTCATGAACGAGGCGGACTACGACGCGTGGGCCGGGAAGTGGTATAACGAGAAATCGAAGGAGCACTTCATTCCGATTTTGCGGGAAGGGTCGGTCGTGGTGCTGGAGGATGCGGTGAATGCCGACGTGGGCTCGATCGGGTCGGCGAACATCATGATGTGGAAGGCGAAGGGAGCGGTCGGCGTGGTGACGAATGCGGGCACGCGCGACAGCGACGAAATCGCGACGCAGAAAGTGCCGATCTACACGCGGACGGTGACGCGCGGGATCCGGCCGGGGCGGAACGAATTGGAATCGGTGAACCGCCCGGTGGTGGTGGGCGGCGTGTTGGTGAAGCCGGGCGACGTGATCGTGGCGGATGGCGACGGCGTGATTGTGGTGCCGCGGGCTTATGCGCTTCGGGCCGCGGCGTATGGGCACAAGATTCTCGAGGGCGACAAGAACGCGCGGCGGGGGCTGTATAAGGAGCTCGGGTTGCCGGAGGATAAGTCGGTGCGGTGAGAACTGCGGGTGTGGCGAAGAACAGGTGTGGGCGCGTGCAGTGCGATCGTTGCCCTGGATTCTTCGCCACGCTCAGGATGACAAAAGAGGTTTATCGGCTGCCCGGATCATCGGCGGGCGGAGCGAGGAGAAGGCGTTGCCGGCGAGCGCGCGGTTGCGGCTCGGAAGGCTCGCCTACCGTTGGGTCCGGGCTCGGCGAGTGCCTTGGAAAGCCGGGATGTCATTCTGAGCGAGGCGAAGAACCCATTGTTGATTCGACGTCTGGGACGTGACGCTGCGCACACTGGATTCTTCGCTTCGCTCAGAATGACAGAAGCGGAGCTAGTCGCGGGATTTGGGGCGGAGGGGGATGTTGGCGAGGCGGGAAAGCTCGCGGTGAATGCGCGTGACACGCTCGACCTGGCCCTTGGCGGGGAAGCGCTCGTAGAAACCTTCGTTGCGGAAATCGCGGGACTGCTCGGTCCAGGGCGCGAGTCTGGCGGTCCAGCGGTTGACGCGGTCTTCGGCGGGGTCGGAATCGACGGCGGCGAGGTCGGCGCAGACGCGGAGCATGGCTTTCAGCACGACGGGCTTCGTGACCTGGTATCCGGAATTTCCCCACGCGTCGCCCCAGGCGGCGGAGGCGGCTTTGAGGAAGTCGCGGACGGTTTCGTAGTAGCGGGCGGCGTTTCGTTTGTCGGTGCCTTCGGATTCGATTTTTTTCCACGCGCTCTTCACCCAGCGGTGGACCTCGTTGAAGAGCTCGGCCTGGAGGATCCATTTCTCCTGTTTACTGCGGCCGCCGAGGCGGTTGATGCGATAGCGCAGCGGGCTGTCGCTCTCGCGGTAGAGCATTTCGGTGATGTGGGCGGCGAAGCGGCGGTCGGGCTCGGCCCAGGAGACGCGTTCGTAGAGATCGATGAGATGGCTCTTGTTGATGCGCGTCGGGGTGGAGTTGATGATGACGAACATCTCGGTGGCGAAGTCCTCGCTGCGGCCGTCGAAGATCACGCATGGGACCTGAATGTTTTTGGCCTCCTCGGGGTGGGTGCGAAGGTAGAATTGAAGCGCGGCGAGGCGGTGCTGGCCGTCGATGATGAGGAATTTTTCGGCGGGCTCCTGGAGGCGGCCGACGCCGCTGCCGTCGGACCAGGCGTCGAAGTGGAGTTTTTGCGGCGTGAAGAGCAGAACGGTGCCGGGAATGGGCGGTTGGGAGATCGCGGTTTCGTAGAAATTGCGGATGGCGGCGACTTTCGATTTGGAGAGCTCGCGCTGAAAGGCGGCGTCGCTGCGTTCGACGCGGGAGATGAATTGAGCGACGTCGTCGTCGGCGGGGACTTCCTCGGCGCGGATGCTGCCGCCGTCCTCGTCGTAGAAACGGCTGATGAAGCGGACCTGGTTGAGAAGGGTTTCGGGCGAGTAGGAGGCGAAGTAGAAGGCGGCGTCCTTCTGGCGGATTTGGGTGGCGATCATGGTCATGGCGTGGGCGGGTTGGGCGGACGGAAGAAACGAGTAGCGCGTGCCGACTTGGCGTGGGCTGGGGCTGGAGTGTGATGGCGGGCGGGGCAGGGGACAAGCGGGGATGTGGCGAAATAAGGAACGCGGGACGATGGCCGCGTGGAATCGGAGTGGGGGTTGGAGTTGCGGTGGGCTGAGCGACGAGGGGGGGGGCGGGACGAGCGGTTGCGCGGCGAGCGCGCCACCTGCGGGTGACGGAGAATGGAGGTGACAGGGCGGGGGGAGTGCGCACGGTGAGCGGCGTGGCGCTTTTTGTTTTCTATGGGACGGTCGTGACGCTCGGGATTCTGAGCATGGGATTTCAACTGCTGGCGTCGCGGCTGCTGAATCCGCACTTCGGGTCGTCGATCATCGTGTGGGCATGGTTGATCTCGACCTTTTTGGCGGCGTTTAGCGTCGGGTCGATGGCGGGCGGGAGCATCAGCAATGCCACGGTGGAGCGGCGGCGGAAGCTGCGGGTGGCGATGGCGGTGCTCGCGGTGGTGTCGCTGGCGGCGACGGCGTTTTTCGGGCGGCGGATGCTGGGGACGATCGAGGTCGCGTTTACGGATATGAGCGTGGGGTTGCTCGTGTCGTGCCTCGGGCTGTTTTTTCTGCCGGTGACGGCGCTGTCGGCGTTTGGGCCGCAGGGGGTGCAGTATCTCGCGTCGCGGGGAACGGCACCGGGCAAGGCGTCGGGCCTGGTTTATGGCGTGAGCACGCTGGGGAATATCGCGGGAGTGATGCTGACGGCGTTTGTGTTCATTCCCAATTTTCGGGTGTCGACGCTGTTGTATGTGTGGCTGGGGGTGGCGGTGGTGAGCCTGGCAACTCTGGTGCGGCTGCTGCGTCGAGCGGAGGGATCATGAAACGGATTTGTTTTCTTGTCGGGCTTTTTTTCGGAGCGGGAGCGGTTAAGGCGGAGGGCAACTATCTCGAGCGCTACGACACGATCTATAACAGCCTGACGATCGAGCGGCGCGGGAACATCGTGGAGCTGCGCGCGAGGGCGCGGGGGAACGAGGCGCTGGAGTCGGCGGTGGATTTGTCGAATCCGCTGCGGCTGGTGGTGCCGTATACGCGGACGTTGTATGCGGGGCTATTTGTGCAGCCGGAGCCGAAGCGGGTGTTGATGATCGGGCTGGGCGGCGCGGGATTTCACCGGCCGTTTGCGGAGGTGTTTCCGGACTCGCTGCTGCAGACGGTGGAGTTGGACCCGAAGGTGTTCGAGCTGTGCCAGACGCACATGGGCTTCAAACCGACGGAGAAGACGCCGGTGGCGTTGATGGATGGGCGGATGTTCGTGAAGCGGAATCGCGAGACGTGGGACTGGATCATTCTGGATGCGTTTCGAGGCGGGTTCGTGCCGCCGCATTTGAAGACGGAGGAATTTTATCGGGAGTGCGCGGAGCGGCTGGACGAGCGCGGAGTGTTCGTGACGAACCTGCACGCGACGAGTCAGCTGTATTACTCGGATCTGAAGACGATCCAGAAGGTGTTTCCGCAGATGCTGCTGTTTGAGACGCCGGGACGGGGAAACGTGATTGCGGTGGCGGTGAAGTATCGGACGCCGGCGATCGCGGACGAGTCGCGATGGCCCACGGCCGACGAGCTGACGAAGACGATGCGCGAACTGGTGGACATGGAACGCATACGACGGGAACGCACGAATGTGCCGGAGCGACTGGTGGCTCGGGCGGACGTGTTGACGGACGATTTTGCGCCGGTGGAATTTTTGGACGCGCTGAAGACGAACAACTCCGACGGCGAGTGAGTCGAGGCGGCGATCGCGCGCGGGCGGGGCCGAACGGGCGC